>CAIRNL010000556.1 GCA_903879975.1 uncultured Chloroflexota bacterium
AGGGCCAAAGTGTCCTGATTCGTCGGGCCAGGCAGTGTAATTGACCATCGTGCGAGACTGGATAGGCGTGTCGGTCATGAGGCATTCTCCAAGTTGCGATTCGGGCAGTGCTAACTCTGCTGCAGCGCCAAATATAGCACCGAGCAGAGGAGAACGCCAAGCCGATCGCGCGCGCATGCGCAGGATATGGCACTTCTGGATGGCTATGGAAACGTGCCTGCGTGTACTAGGACACAGAGACCTAAGTCAATCGGTAGTGATGGAGCAGCGCAGCATGTAGAGCAATTTGCCAAATCGCTCTACAAAACCGCCGGCCTATTTGCGCCCATCTGGACTAGGTTTATCGTTGGCGCTCACCGTTGCTGCAGACGAGGCTGACGCAGCGAGCGGCTACACTTCGCTGGGTACAGGGCTGGCCATGTTGATCGCGCCTTTCACCCTGGGCTGGCTGGCAGATACCTATGGCCTGGCAAGTGCTTACGGTGTTGTGACTGTACAGATCGGCACAGCCATTGTCGTCACATTGCTTGCCAACCGTACCGGACACACTTCAGTCTGACGAATGCTGTCTCTGGCGCTGCCGCCGCCTATGCGCCTTCTTCGTCTGCAAGCCGCAGCCACATGCGATAGTTGTACGTCTCGAATCCCTGTTTTTTAAAGAAGCGGATTGCCGGGTCGTTGAACCACCAGGTGGCAAGCGCCACGGTCGCAATGCCGCGCGTTCGTGCCAGTTGCTTGGCAGCCTCGATCAGGGCTGTGCCCGCCCCTTGGCACTGGTAGGCCGGTTCGACGCTGATGTGGTGAATCCAGACCCGTTCGAGCGCGTAGGTCGAAGAGGTTTCCGTCGTCGGGGTTGTGTCGGCATAGAGATAGCCGGCTGGCTTACCGTCAATCTCGACGAGCAAGAGCACGCTGTGGGGACTGTCCAGCAGTTCGGCGAAGTAGCTTGCTGGAAAGGTGTGGTCGGTCGGCCGCTTGAAGAAGCTGGGCAACGCGTCGGCATGGAACATCTGCAGAGAAGCGTTGAACCGAGCCAGCGTCTCCAGATCGGCATGAGTGGCTCGGCGTATTGTCACTTTGTGTGATGCTGCAGATACGCCTGCAACGGTGCCATGCTGCTCCAGGTGAGTTTTTGCAGCGGCGCGCATGACATCCACCGGCGGCATCTGCCCTGTCCAGTGCTGGAAGGCCAGCGCCCCCTGCCAGATCAACATGCCTAGCCCGCCGATGGCATGGGCACCACTGGCACGCGCCTGGCGCATCAGAAGCGTTTCAGCGGGGTTATAAACCAGATCGTAGACGGTCTGGTCGGGCCGAAACTGCAGATCGGTTGGCCATGGGGTCGTATCCGCGCGCGGGGTCATGCCGAGAGATGTACAATTCACGATGAGATCGGCATTGGCTGCGCTGGGCAACTCAGCGGACAATGTAGCAATGTCGAGTTGCGTGCTCGCCAGAAATGGGCGCAGATCGGCCAGCAAAGCGGCGGCGCGCTCGGTGCTGCGGTTGGCCACCGTAATATGCATTGCGCAGGCCTGTGCCAGCCCATAGACAATCGCGCGCGCCGAACCACCTGCGCCGAGGACGAGTACGCGCTGCTGGGACGGCTCTACACCGTGCGCACGTAGGTCGGCCACAAAACCGGGCGCATCGGTGTTGTCTCCGATCAGCGAGCCGTCTGGCTGTACGATGATGGTGTTGACCGCGCGCATGGCCTGAGCAGCCGGCGCAATCCGATCCAGAAAGGGTAGCACAGCCTGCTTGTGCGGCACTGTCACGTTGATGCCGCGGAACTTCATGGCTCGTATGCCACGCACGGCCTCCCCCACTGCCCCTGGCAGCGCCGGGTCAACGGGCAGGGGAACGTAGCGCCAGTCCAGCCCAAGTGCAGCGAAGGCCGCATTATGCATGGCTGGGCTGACACTGTGGCCAATGGGCCAACCGATCAGGCCGACCAATGTGGTCTTGGCGGAGATAGGCTCAGTCATGGGTGTCGTTCGACAAGCAGCTCTGCACCCAACGCCTGCAACGTCACCTCGAAGCCGGGAAAGCTGTCGGCGGTGACTTCCGCGCCATGGACGACGGTCTTGCCGCGGGCGACGAGTCCCGCCACCGTCATGGCCATCGCCAGACGGTGATCGTCGTGCGATTCCACCGGCGCACCGATGAGCGGTGTTGGCCCGTCAATGATGAAGCCGTCAGCCGTCGGTTCGATTTTGGCGCCCAACTTGCGCAGCTCGCTTACGGTGGTGGCGATACGGTCGGTCTCCTTGACGCGCAATTCGTGGGCGTCACGCACGACGGTGCGACCC
>CAIRNL010000557.1 GCA_903879975.1 uncultured Chloroflexota bacterium
CCGTGCCGCGCGGCCCCAGTTCGATGAAGTTGAAGTTCGGTTCGGCCAGCGGCGCAAGCCGCACCACAAAGTGCAGCTTCAGCCGGTGGCTGAGCCTGGCCGGCTCCAGCCCCACCGAGCGCAGCACAATGTCGAGCCACTCGTCGCGCGTGAAGGCCCGCCGCCCTTCCTGGTAGCCCTCGAAGTTGAAGCGGCTGAGCTGGATCGGCCGCATGTCCTCGACGTAGAACGCATAGTCGTCCTCGTCGACCTCGTTGTAGGCGAGCGTAATCTCCGCCCAGATGCCGCCCTCCAACAGCCGGTCGTTGTCGCGGTAGAAGTGCTCGGGCACGGCGATGCGCTGCGAGTTGAAATTTTCGAGCGACGCCCAGTGCCGGCGCTCTTTCTCTACGTAGCGCACGTGCACCTTGTCGATGAAGCGGTGCCGGCCCTTGGTCGCCACCTTGGACTGCGCGGCATTGGCCTCGTCGGGGCGCACATAGTTGTCCTGCAGCGTAGCCAGCACGGCCTCCAACCCGGCCTGAATCTCGGCCGGCTCGTCAGAAGCGCAGTAGCGCGCCAGCAGGAACTCCAGCACGAAGGTGGGGACGTTGGTGCCCTTCTTGATGCGGTGCAGGAGATCCTTGCGGACGACCTTGCCGTCAAAATGTTCGAGCAGTTTCAGGTCTAACGCATCCATGGTCATTCCTAGCGCGTGTAGTCGGTTTCCAGTTCGACGCGGCAGTTCGGGTAGCCGACCAATGTCGTCGGGTTGAGCGCCGTCACCACCAGCTTGCCCTCATAGGACTCTTCGAGCTTGAGCGTCACATCGACGCGGTCGCCGGGCCGCAGGGAGAGCGTGCCGGTGGCAGGGTTGACCGGCGGGCTGTGCAATGCTTCGCCCACAATTTCATCGGCGGCGCTGCGCGCTTCGAGCAGTATCTCGACCGGCGCGTCGTCGGGGAAGAGGCTGGCAGCATCGACAGCCACCTCAAAGACCGGCCGCATGGTCGTGACGCGCTTGCCCCCGCGCTTGTAACGCAGCGTGACCGTGTAGGCCGGCTTGCCCGCCGCAGCTTCCGCCGTGCGCAGGCGCACTGCCAGCACCGGCACGATGGCTTCCTGCAAGGAGAGACCGCCGTGAAAATAGCTCATGCCGCCCTGATAGGCGACCATGCCGCGTGGGCCGGCCACCTGCGCAAAGTCGCCGCGCACGCCCAGCGCCGGCGCCTCCATGACGAAGTTCGCCCCATCGCCGCTGCCTTCGCCGAGCAGGATGCGGCCGTGCAGCAGAAGCCAGTTGCCCGGCGGGCGCGCGCAGGCATCCCCCGCTTCAATCAAGGCGTTGAGATAGAAGCCGTGGTCGGTGAGAATGATCGCCTCGTGGAACCCCATGGCGCGCAACTTGCGCACGGCTGCCTGCACCTGCTGCAAGGTGCGGCTGATGTGCATCGGCGCGGTTTCGGGATTTGACTCAAAGGCCTCGTCCATCTCGTTGGAGCGCAGCAGCAGCAGTTCGACGGTCTTCGAAAGCTCACCCTTGCCGCGTACGAACTCCTTGAGGGCAGAGTCGGCAAAGCGCTGGCCATAGCGCTTGCGCAGCACATCCAGGCGCTGCGTGACGCTCGGCAGCGGCACGTCGTCCAGAACGGGCAGGAGCTTGTCGTCGCGGCGCTTGAGC
>CAIRNL010000558.1 GCA_903879975.1 uncultured Chloroflexota bacterium
ATGATTTTACACGATGGAGAATTGACATCCAAAGGTGTCCCCGTGCGAAGGCATGTGCCGGTTTCCTGACAGGGCCGGCAAGTGCCTGTGTCAGCATGACTGGCAGCTCAGGTACAGGTCGATAGAAACCAGGATTTTGCAAGTTCGCCTTCTCGGCAGCGGCGGCGCCCGCAATCCTGATTTCTACATCCCATCGCGGCAGAGCCGGGGAAGCGCCTGGAGTCTGGGGGATCGGGTGCGGCAGGTAGGGCGATTTCGCCAATTGCCGTCCGGAAGCAGTGGCATGCGTGAGGCTGTGTGGACGGGGCGGCGCCATCGCAGGTGGGCGGCCGGTGAGACGCAATCGCAGCAGTGACCCGCGCTCGAAATGGATTGGAGATCGCCGTGCGGCTTGACGGTGTTGGCTTCGTCATGTAATCTGTCTCTACAATCAGTGAATAGAGTTTTCGACACGAATGACAATGAACTCCGCAAATCATCCGATTCTAGATATTACACGTCTTGCTGTTGCCCTCAAAGGTGCCGAGATCGGGCACGACTTTCACTATCATGCGTCGCTCGACAGCACGATGGTGATGGCGCATGCGCTCGCCGTCGATCCGACGACGCGCTCCGGCACGGTGGTTGTCGCTGAAGAGCAGACAGCTGGCCTGGGACGCCTGCAGCGGCGCTGGCTCGCGCCGCCCAGCCAGGCACTGCTGGCCACGCTGATCCTCAAAGCGCCGCATCTTCCTGCCAACATGGCATTCCTCCCCATGATGGCGGGTATCGCCGCCGTGCGGGCTATCGCCTGGTTGGTACCCGATCTGGCTGAGGACCTGGGATTGAAATGGCCCAATGATGTGATGATCGGGGCCGATCCGGCCGGCGCGCGCAAAGTCGGCGGTATCTTGATCGAAAGTTCGTTTCTGCGCGATCGGGTTGATTTTGCCCTGGTCGGCATCGGGATCAATGCCAATCAGGACGCTGCGGCCTTGCCGGCTGTAGCGGCTGATGCAGCGCTGCCCACCAGCCTACGTATTGTCGTCGGCCGCACGATCGACCGGACAGCCTTATTCATCGCACTCTGTCGCGCCTGGGAAGAACTGGTCTCCCCTGATGCGTCGTCACATGACATCTACCACGAGTGGCGCAACCTGTTGCTCACACTGGGGCAGCAGGTCACTGCACACCTGCACGCAGACCACGGCATGCTCAAGGTCACGGGCAGGGCTATCGACGTCACGGCAGACGGTGAATTGGTGGTCGTCGATGAATCCGGAAATTCGCACGTGCTCAATGCGGGAGATGTGACCACACGACTGCCCGAGTAGCCATCTGCCGATGAGAATTTTGCACGTCCGTGCTGCCTGTCTATCAGCAGGACTCCTGGCCCTGGCGCTGGTCTGGCTGGGCGTACTGTTGCTGGCACTCCCCGTAGAGGCAGGGCAGCGCACGACGCCGGAGCAGGCCCCGCGTGGGCCGAACGTGCTCCCTGGGATCCTCTTTCACAAGTGGGTGGCCAACAGCCCAGAGAACTGCGCGGCGCGGCGGTCAACCATCGAGGTTGTGGCTGGAAGCACCGTCTATTTTTGCTACGAGATCTCCAACAGCAGCACTGAAACAGTCACCCTGACCACGCTACTTGACGACAATGACAGCACGGTGGTGATCTGGTCGACCGAGGGACGCCGCGAACTCCCCCCCATGGGGACGCTGAACTGGGCTGATCCCGGCGTCAATCTCATACGTCCTGCAACGTTTCAGGTGTCAACCCGTTCGGTAGCGGCGTGGACGATCGAATCAGGCGGGAATGCCTACCTTGTCGAGTCTGATCCGGCAGCAACAATCAGCATCGTCCAACCGAAACTCACGGTGCAGTTGACGGTTGCCGCTACTACGAATACGCCGCTCTGCCCCACAGCGCTCAACGCGGACGTGCCGCTGATCAATAACAATACTGCGTACGGACGAGCCAATTTCTGCCTGACGATCACCAATATCAGCAACATCACGCTGACCCAACATCTCGTCAGCATTCCTGCCCTGGGCATCTATGACCAGCTATTCACAGCACCACTGGCGCCGATCAACTCGGCGCTGGCAATTAGCCGGTCGATTGCGATCACCTCTGGCAGCCCGCTCGGATTGGCATGGACCGCCAACCTGAACCGGCCCATTGTCGAAGCGACCCTGTCTGTCACGGCGATGGTCACGTCGACAACGGAAAACAACAACTCGACGTCAGGGGTGGCCAATGCGGCGGTCACTGGACCCAGGGCCAGTATCCTTGTCCGACGTTTCTTTGCCGATAGACCCGATCAATGCTCAGACGACAGCTCTGCAACCGGACGTGCAGGCGTGACGGTCTACTATTGCGTGATCATTCAAAACGTCAGCGCCAATACGCCCACATTGATGCCACTCACGGCGCACGAGATTGATGACACGGCAAGCGGTAGACGGACAGTCGTGCAGGCATCGATCGGCGGCGGCGAAAGACTGACTATCACCAACGCGTTCCTGGCGGCCAATGGCCTGCCACAGATCCTCGGCCCCATCCGCTACAGTCAGCCTGGGACTTTTTCCAGCCAGAGCACCGTGGTGTCAACCAACAGCGTCCTGGGATACAGGGCATCAAGCAGCGCGTTGACTACCATTGTGGTGTCCGTACCGTTGCAGGATACGGCAACACCGACACAAACACCCCTGCCAACCTTGACGCCGCTGCCCACGGCGACGCCATTCCCACCGCCGTTCATCCCGACCCTCCCGCCGACCTTTACACCGGCTCCCACGTGGACTCCTTCGCCGACCGTCGTCGTGATTACAACACCTGGCGGCCAGCAGCCGACACCGTATCCGCAGATCGGACCTGGCAGCCAGGCCCCGCCCGCCGACCCGTTCGCCGCCACGGCCACCGCTGCCGTACTTATGGGCATGGTACCGCCCGCCGAC
>CAIRNL010000559.1 GCA_903879975.1 uncultured Chloroflexota bacterium
GCCGTCGAGCAGCTTCTGCCGTGTCGTGGCGCTGTTCAGCACCCCGTCCGCACGCAGATCGCCGCTCAAGGTCGCCAGCAGTTCGGTCAGCTGCGCTTCGCTGCGATTCGCCTGCAGGATCACGGAGATCGCCAGCAGGATGGCGTTGCCTTCGCCCGCCTGGCTGATGTCCAGCGTTTCAGAACTGCCGATGCTGCTGCCGGCCAAGTTGAAGGCGGTCAGCACCTCCTGCTGCGCCTGCGCTTTGGCCGCGCTGAAGTCCATGCCGCCGTTCACCAGATTGAACCAACGCGATCGTTCCAGATGGGTCAGCGGATTGATGTTGACAGTGCTGCTGACGCGCAGATCGGAGACCGACAGGAGACGGAGTTGGCCGATGGAGAGCGCACCGGCAACCTCGTTGAAGTAGTAGCCATTGGCTTCCAGCTCGACGTAGGGGTAGGACAACGTGCTGTGCACGCTGAAACGCCCGGTGCTGTCGTCGATGCTGTCGGAAAAGGTGCGGCCTGTCGGCGTGAAGTTGGCATCCAGTTCGCGCACCATGATGCTGGCGCCCTGCAGGAACGGCCCCCCCTTCTGCACCACACCGGTGATCGTGTAGGCCGATGGTGTGTTGGTCGGTGTGGGCGTAGCCGTGTTGGTCGGCGTGGGTGTAGCCGTGGCAGTCGGCGTGGGCGTAGCCGTGTTGGTCGGTGTGGACGTAGCAGTCGCTCCCTCCTCCACCTCCAATATCCCAAAAATAGTCAGGTGATCCAGCACCGCGGTCAGCTGCCGGCGTCTACGGTGGTGGCGATCGGCTGCCACTGGCTGGCCGTCGTGTTCCAGTAGTGCAGCGCCAGCAGGCTCTCATTCACTCCGGCCAGATCCGCCGCGCCGTAGGCGACTGTCAGCGTGAACGGTTGAAGGAACGACGTGATCGTACTGTCGCTGTCGGTGCGCAGTTGGATGTCCAATGCGTCTCCCACCATCAGCGGGCTGCCGGCCTGGGGCGGGAGCGCCGCCAGCTGCACCACCAGCGTGGCGTCCTCGCCGATGGCGCCGGGCGGGATGTCGATCGTCGTCGCCAGCGCGCCGATGATCGCTGTCAGGCTGCCCCCTTCTTCCGCACCTACCGGAGCCGTCGCGTTGCCGATGAGCATCGGCAGATAGAGCATCGTCTGGGCACCGGTAATCGCCGGCAGATAGAGCGACCCCGTCACCGCCGCCGACACACGGATCGTGGCGCGGCTGCCGGCCAGGGGCGCCACGATGCTGTCAGCAGCCGCCGGATAGGGCTCACCCCAGGCGAAAAGAACCGCCAGCATGCCCGCCATCAGGGCGCTAACAACAAGCCATCCGCTGCGCTGGAGCATGAAAGTCCCCTTCTCTGGCAAACCCAATTCGTTCAGTGGGATTCGGGGACAGCCTATGGTGCAACGAACGTAACCGCCTTCAGCCAAGTGACGTGAGGATACCACCCTGCGCGCCAAAGTGCAAACCGCAGCAAACAGGGCGAGTCCGATGATGCCCATATTCTCGGCGATGATCAGGTAGAGCATGCTCACGCCCAGATAGATGTCCAGGTCTGGCGTGCCCGTGAAGCCGACGCCAAAGAGCGGATAACGCTCGATGAGGATCAGTGCGTCCTTGTATTCGCCAAATCGCATTTGCGTGGCGAGGTTTTGTCCTCGCTGCGCACGGCGTTGATCGTGACGAAAAACAGTGCCACGCCGATCAGGATTTCGAGGAAGCGACGCAGCAGAAACGTGTTGGCTGGGCTGTGTGTCAGTCCCAGCGCAA
>CAIRNL010000560.1 GCA_903879975.1 uncultured Chloroflexota bacterium
TACTGGACGAACTGGCCGACCTTCGACAACCAGTACATCCATCCGCCGACATGGTGGCAGCACTTCCACGTGATCCTGCAGAACCTGACGGCGACGGGCGCCCAGTAAGATGTGGCCGTAGTGGCCGCATGAGTGAAGGATAGGGGTGGTCGCAGGCCAACCGGCTTCCAACCACCCAATGACACCTGCGAGGGCGCGGGACACCCCACCCTCGCAGGTGTTTCTTGAAACCCTGCGAAACGATAGGAAACCCAATGGGCGGACTTACCTGGAACTATGTCTTGAAACGCGTGGGGATGTGGTTTCTGACCATTTGGTTGGGCACGACCATCATTTTCCTGATCCCGCGTCTGGCGCCGGGAGACCCGGTGGCCGGTATCGTCAGCCGCATGACCGCGCAGTCCGGTTATATTGAGAACGCCGCTCAGCTGATCAATGCCTGGCGCGCGCGCTTCGGTCTCGATCAGCCACTGCCAGTCCAGTATATTCGGTATGTCGGTAACTCGTTGCGTTTTGACCTCGGCTACTCGCTGGCCAATTTTCCCAGCCGCGTCGAGGATATGGTAGCGCAAGCCCTACCCTGGACGGTCGGTCTTCTCTTGCTGGCGACTCTCATTTCATTCATGGTGGGCAATACCATCGGCGCCTTGATGGCGTGGGATCGTACGCCAGGCTGGCTGCGCAACGTGCTCCCTGTTTCCTTGACCTTTACCTCGATACCCTTCTTTATGCTCGGTATCCTGTTGATCTACGTCTTTGCCTTTGGCCTGCGTTGGTTGCCGGCCTCTGGCGCAGTGGGACGCGGCCTGACCGCCGGCCTCAACTGGCCCTACATCTCCAGTATTGCCTATCACGCTATCTTGCCGGCTACTGCGATTGTGATCGCTTCCATGGGGTTCTGGGCGTTGGGCATGCGTGGCATGATGATTACCACCGCCGGTGAAGACTATATGATTCTTGCACAGTCCAAGGGACTAAAACCCAGCCGCATCTTTTGGCTCTACGGTGTACGTAACTCAATCCTGCCGCAGGTGACGGCCCTGGCACTCAGCTTGGGCGGCATTGTCGGCGGCGCAGTGCTGGTCGAGTACATTTTCGCCTATCCGGGTGTCGGCTATCTGCTTTATCAGGGCATCGTCACGTCGGATTATACGTTGATCCAAGGTATTGTTTTCATGCTTGTCTTCACGACGGCAACGTTGGTGCTTATCCTGGATCTGATCTATCCGCTGATCGACCCGCGCATCACCTACGAACGAGGCTAAGCCATGACGACATCCACCCAGACCGTTCCCACCTCGGAGCAGGCAAAACCCGCCAAGAAGAGCCGCCTCAACCAGTGGGATTCGCCATGGCTCAATGCCAAGTTTCTCACTGGCCTCGGTATGGTGCTCTTTGTCATGCTGATGGGGCCGATCGGCCAACTCTTTTGGGACCCGACGCTGGCATTCCCGGCCTCGTCACCGCTTAACCTGCCGCCGCCCTGGGCGCCTGGCTACAATACCGAAGGCGACAAGCCGGTGGTGCAGCAGGTCGAGTCGCTGAGCAACCGTGCCACCGCGACACCGGCTCCCGCAGCTGCCGACACCGCTGCCGACACCGCTGCCGACAGTGTTGCCGACAGTGTTGCTTCCACTCCTGCCGGCACTGGCGGTACGTCGCTCACGGGTGGCAACCCGCTGGCGGCCAAGACACCCACCGCGGGTGGCGGTACGTCGATGACGGGCGGCAACCCCCTGGCGACGGGAGGTGGACAATCGATGACGGGCGGCAATCCCCTGGCAAAGCCGACGGCTGCCGCCAACACCACGACGTCGGGCACCGCCAGCCAAACGCAGACACGCCCCTCTGGCCCCGTGGGTGCTGCCGCCTATGCCCGCTTCGGTGTGCCTTCCTGGGAACATCCGCTCGGTACCGAGAGCAGCGGCCGGGATATGCTGGCTGTTCTCCTCGTCGGCGCACCGCGCTCGCTGCGCATCGGTTTGATCGCTGCCACGATCGGCATGTTGATCGGCGTCGTGCTGGGCTTCACAGCCGGCTATCTCGGCGGCTGGGTTGATTCCATCATTCGCACCATCTCGGATTCTATCATCGTCATCCCGGCGCTGGCCGTTCTCATCGTCATCAGCGCCTACGTCCGCCAGCTGCAGATCGAAAACCTGGCCTTGCTGCTGGCTCTTTTTGCCTGGCCAGGACCAACCCGTCTGATCCGCGCCCAGGTGCTCAGCATGCGCGAACGCGGCTATGTGCAGATGGCGCGTATCTCCGGCGCTAGCTCGTTTCATATTATGTTCATGGAGATGATGCCCAATATGCTGCCCTATATTGCGGCCAGCTACACGGGTAATGTCTCGGCCGCCATCCTGGCGGCGACCGGCCTCGAAGTGCTTGGCCTCGGTCCTACCCGCATCCCGACCCTGGGAATGACCATTTTCTATGCCATCAGCGCCGCCGCCATCCTACGCGGCATGTGGTGGTGGTGGGGTATCCCAATCGCTGCACTGGTCATTGTCTTCTCGGGTCTTTTCTTAATGACCGTTGGCCTTGATGAAATTGCCAATCCACGCCTGCGCGGACGGAAGGTGACTGCATGACTGCCCAAGTAGAGAAAGCTCGCGCAGCCAGGGGCGATTCCACCGGCAAGGATATCACGCTCACCGTCAAGAATCTGAAGGTCTACTACGGTACGCCAACCGGTAACGTGCGCGCTGTAGACGACGTCTCTTTTCATGTCTACAAGGGCGAAATCCTGGGCCTGGTCGGCGAGTCCGGCTGCGGTAAGACGACGACGGCAATGGCGATCCTGCGCATGGTGCAGCCGCCGGGCCGCATTGTCGGGGGCCAGATTCTGCTCGACGGGATCGATCTGGTGACGCTCAACGAGCCGGCGCTGCGCGACGTGCGCTGGAATACGCTGGCGCTTATCCCCCAGGGGGCGATGAACTCGCTCAACCCGGTCATGCGCATCCACACGCAGATCGCTGAGGCCATCCAAACGCACGAAGGCAAGCAGCCCAAGGACGCACTGAAGAAGCGTATCCTTGATCTGCTCATCACAGTGGGGTTGCCCAGTCGCATCTACGATATGTACCCGCACGAGCTGAGCGGTGGCATGAAGCAGCGCGTTTGTATTGCCATGGCCATTGCGCTGCACCCGTCGCTGATCATCGCCGACGAGCCGACCAGCGCGCTCGATGTGGTCGTGCAGCGCGTCGTCGGACAGACGCTGCTGGATGTCAAGGAACGCATGGGCGTTTCCATGATCCTCATCGGCCATGACATGGGTCTCCAGGCCCAACTCGTCGACCGCATCGCTGTCATGTATGCCGGCCACATGGTGGAGGTCTCGCCCGTTGGCTCTATCTTTGCCGATCCACTGCACCCGTACACGCAGCTGCTCATCGAGTCGATCCCATCCATCAAGGAGCGCAAGCCGCTCAAGCTGACCGAAGGGATCACCCACGACTTGCGCAACCCACCGCCGGGCTGTATCTTCCAGGAACGCTGCCCCAAGGTGATGGAGGTGTGCCGCGCTGAGAAGCCACCGTTGCGCCAGATCAAGCCCGAACACTACGTGGCCTGCCACTTGTATGAGTAGGCGCAAGCAATCAGTCGCGTCCTAGTTCATGCGCCATTTTTTGATGGAATAGGCATGGCGCGCAACTTGTCACGCATGACGCACCCTGCATCAACACAAACGGAAATGATCCATGTCCGACGCACTGCTGGAAATTAAGAACGCAACCAAGATCTATGGCGGCACTGGCTTCATGAGCAAGGGCCGGACGACGGTCGCGCTGCAAGATTTCAATTTGTCTATCCAGGCCAGGCCGGCGACGATCACCACCATTGCCGGTGAAAGCGGTAGCGGCAAGACCACCCTCGCCAACCTGGTGCTGGGCTTCGTCAAGATTACCAGCGGTCAGGTCATTTATAAGGGCGTCGATGTCGCCTCTATGGACAAACGCCAATTGATGGAGTATCGCCGTGAGGTGCAGGCGGTCTTCCAAGACCCCTACGCGGTTTACAACCCCTTCTACCGCGTCAAGCACATTTTCGACATGGTGCTCAGTAACTTCAAGCTGGCAAAGTCCAAGGAAGAAGGGCGGGACCTCATCGAGGATGCACTCAATGTTGTCGGCATGCGCGGCGAGGAAGTGCTGGAAAAGTACCCGCACCAGCTCAGCGGTGGCCAGCGCCAGCGTATGATGGTGGCGCGCGCCTACATGCTCAAACCGCGCCTGATTGTCGCCGATGAGCCAGTCTCTATGGTCGATGCCTCCCTGCGCGCCATGATTCTCGATATTATGCTGCGCCTGCGCAATGAGCATAACATCTCGTTCTTGTATATCACCCATGATCTCTCCACAGCCTACCAGATCGGCGATAATATCCACCTGCTCTATCAGGGCTCTGTGGCGGAACGAGGCAATACGGTGCGCGTCATCGAGCACCCCAAACACCCTTACGTGCAAATGCTCATCGACTCGATCCCGGTGCCCGACCCGTCCGTGCGCTGGGGCGGCGAAGAGGTCACGTCGCTCGACGACGAGCAGATGCGTGCCATGGTGGAGAGTGGCTGTCGTTTCTACAATCGCTGTGCCTTTCACATGGAGCGCTGCCTGACCAAAGCGCCGCCGATGTATAGGGTCGACGACGGCGCCGATCAGCTCACTCACGAGGCAGCCTGTTACTTGTATGATTCAGAAGTGGCGAAAGCGACTGCCTGAGCCTGCGAACTGCCCCCATCAGGAATTGGGAAGCAGCCGGTGCCAACCAACGCCGGCTGCACGCAACTATGAGCGGCCGAGTACAAAGCGAGCGTTTCTATCTGCTCCTGGCCATTACGCTGCCTTTGCTGGCGTTGCTGGCCTATTTTGCCTATGTCTTCTTTCTGCGCGATCTGATCGCTGTCTGCCCGCCCTCTTGTCGCAGCCATGATTTCGCTAACGGAAATCTGCTCTCCCTCGATCTGCGCGGCGCTGACCTGCGCGAGGCCAACCTAGGCAACGCCACAGCCTCTGGTGTCAACTTCAGTGGCGCAGACCTCACTTTTGCCAACTTGACCGGCGCCAACCTGGCCGGTGCTGACTTTACGGGCGCTAACCTGATCGCAGCGACGCTGGCCTATGCGGATGCAAGCCGGGCAACTTTTACGGGCGCCCAACTGGGCGGCAGCCGGCTGGAGCGGGCTGACCTTTCCAGCGCGCTGCTGGCTGGTGCCGATCTGGGCACCGCAACGCTGCTCCATGCCAATTTGCGCGGCATGCAGATCGACGACCGCACGCGCCTCGATCCAAAGTGGCTCACCGTCTGGCGCGTGGTCAACGCGCCGCACACTGTCGACTCGCTGGAAAATGCCGACCTGCGTGACGCCAATCTGCTTGGCGTCGATCTGGCTGGCGCCAATCTGCATGGCGCCGATCTCCGCAATGCCTTGCTGGCCGGTGCAGACCTGCGCAACGCCGACCTCAGCCTGGCCCGCCTCCAGCAAGTACAGACGGACGACGCAACCCGGCTCGATCCAAAGTGGCAGCAGGTCTGGGCAGTAGTCAATACTGTGGATAGGGAGCAGCAACTTGCCGGCGCTGACCTGAGCAACGCCTGGCTGGCGGGTGTCTACCTCCGTGCGGCAGACCTCACCGGCGCCAATCTGGCGCACAGTGTGCTGTCGGATGCTGACCTGCGCTATGCGACGCTGGCCAGTGCCGACCTGCGGGCTGCCAACCTGCGCCACGCCGCCATCCAGGAGGGATCCCTGGCTGGGGCCGACCTGCGCGGCGCCGATCTCACCCTGGCTGACCTGCGCCTGGCGGACTTGCGCGGCGCACTCGTCGACGATGCTACCGTGCTGGACGCCGCACAGTACCTCATCGTCGATCTGGCCAGCAACGGTGGCGTAGGCCGTGATCTGCGCCAGGCCAATCTCAGTTGGGCCGATCTAGCCGGCGTTGACCTGCGCCAAGCGGACCTGACGGGCGCCGACCTGCGCCAGGCGAACCTGACGGGCGCCGACCTCACCGATGCGATCTTGGCCGGCGCCGATTTGAGCGATGCTGATCTGACCGGCGCCAACCTGCAGGGCGCCGACCTGAGTGGCGCCCAGGTGAAAGGCGCACAGTTGCCCCAAGCACAGCCGTAGCAAGAGGGAGATCCACCCAATGACCGCAGCAACCAGGATTCGTGCCCATTACGTGCTCAGTACCCACTGGGACCGTGAGTGGTATCAGTCGTTTCAGAACTATCGATACCAACTCGTCCGCCTGCTAGACCGCGTTTTGGCTGGTCTGGAAGACGGCCGTCTGCGTGGCCCCTTCCAGACCGACGGGCAGGCCATTATCCTGGAGGATTACCTGGAGATTCGTCCTGGCCATCGCAGTCAACTGGAGCGGCTGGCACAGGCCGGTCGGCTGATCATCGGCCCGTGGTATGTGCTGCCCGACGAGTTCCTGGTATCCGGCGAGGCGCTGATCCGTAACCTGCGGCTGGGTCGGCAGATTGCGCGCAGTTTTGGCGTGGAGCCGTCAGCTGCCGGATTCGTCTGCGATCTGTTTGGCCACAACAGCCAGATGCCACAAATTTTTGCCGGCTTCGGCATCCACAGCGGCCTGATCTGGCGCGGGCTGAACCATCTGCAGACGCGGCATGTTCGCTGGCGCGGCGCCGACGGCACGGAGCTGGTCGCGTATCGCTTCCCCGGCGGCGGTTACTGCGACTATACCTTCAAGGTGCGACATGCGCGCAATCCCGCCATGCAGACCACACCCGCCTCCGTCCACGCCGACCTCGACGCATATCTGCGTTTCGAGGCCGAACATACCGAAGTCGACCCAATTCTGCTGTTCGACGGCGGTGACCATGAGGAGTGGGATGAGGCAGTCTATGCTGCCATGCTCACGTATGCACATAGCGCTGCCGGCGATTTCGAAGTCGTTCACACCAGTCTCGATGCCTACCTGGCGGAAGTGTTGCCCCAGGCCGCACGCATTGGCACGGTCGTCTGCGGTGAATTGCGCGAACCGGGCAGCGGCTACGACGATGAGCAGTGGGTGATTCCCGGTGTGCTCTCCAGTCGCGTCTGGATCAAGCAAGCCAACGCTGAATGTCAAAGCCTGCTCTGCCAGTGGGCCGAGCCGTTCAGCGCGTGGGCGTCGCTTGCGTTGGGTGCCGAAGTGCCACACGGCTTTCTGGACGTCGCCTGGCGATGGCTGCTGCAGAACCATCCGCATGACTCGATCTGCGGATGCAGCATCGACATCGTGCATGAGGACATGAAGTACCGCTTTAGCCAGGTGCGCCAGATCGCCGATCGGCTGACGGTCGAGGCCACGCGAGCCATGGCAGCCGGCATTTCCGGCGAGATCGGCGACGACGAAGTGCGCGTCGTGCTCTTCAACCCGCAGACCCAGCCGCTGGACGAAACAGCCGAGGTCACTTTGCAGATTCCAGTGCACTGGCCGTCGTTTAACGAATTCTTCGGCTATGAGCCAAAGCCGGCTTTCCGTATTTTCGATGCGGCGGGCGCGGAGATTCCCTACCAGCGGCTGCGCCAGACGACCAACCGCCGCAAGCTGCGTATCCACTCCATCAAGTTCCCTGAAGCCTACCGCACCCATGATGTGACCGTCAGCCTGCCTGTGAACATCCCTGCGCTGGGGTACGCTGCGCTGACCGTGCGCGCCGATGCTGCAGGCCAGGCGACGCGCTATCCGGTGAAGCCGTCCCTGGTAGAGGCTGGAAACACGATTGCGAACGAGTTGCTGCGCGTGACGGTGGAAGGCAACGGCGCGTTGACGCTGTTCGACAAGCGCAGCGGCGTCTCCTACCCACAGCTGATGACCTATGCCGACAACGCTGACATCGGTGACGGCTGGTATCATGGCCAGGCCGTCAATGACCAGACCTTTACCACGACGGCAGCGCGCGCGGCCGTTGCTGTCGTGCACGACGGGCCACAGCTTGCAACGCTGCGCGTGCGTACGGTCATGTCCGTGCCGCTTGCGTTCCACTTTGACGACCGCATGGCGCGCAGTGACGAACTCATCGACCTCGTCATTGATAGCTACATCTCGTTACGCCCGGGCTGTGATCGCGTCGAGGTCGAAAGCACCGTGCACAACGACGCAGCGGATCACCGCCTGCGCGTGCTCTTCCCAACCGGCGCAAAGGCGCAGACTTACCTGGCCGACACACCCTTCGATGTCGTCGAACGCCCCATCTCTCTGCCTGCCGATAACCATCGATTCCGCGAGCTGGAGATGGAGACGCGGCCGCAGCAGAGTTGGTCGGCCCTTTACGATGGCGCGCGTGGCCTGGCGGTCGTCAGCTCCGGCCTGCTGGAGAGTGCGGCGCAGGACAGTGCCGACTGCACTCTGGCGTTGACACTGTTCCGCGCAACGCAGCGCACTGTGTTCACGGACGGCGAACCCGGCGGCCAGTTGACTGGAACTCTGCACTTTCGCTACTGGCTGGTGCCGTTGGCCGCACCCCCCGACCGCGTCCGGCTCAGCCGGCTCGGCCAGCAGATTGCCGGGGGGCTGCGTGCCGTGCAGTTGCGTGCCGCAGACCTGCCGCTCTACCGCGGCAGCGCTGTGCTGCCGTCAGTGGCCGGTCTGGTCGAGGTGGATGGACCCGCTGTCGTCACGAGTGTGCGCCAGCTGGAGGGCGGCCTGGAACTCCGCCTCTTCAACCCGACCGAAGCCGCCGGTAAGGTGGCCGTGCGCTTCCCCAGCGCAGTGCAGATGACAATCCTGCAGGAAGTGGATTTCGAAAGTCGCCCGACGGCACCCCCACACCCGTTGCCTGACGGACGTGTTGAACTGACGGTGGCTGCCAAGCAGATCAGGACGCTGCGTTTTTCATGAGAACAGAGGCCCCGGAGGCAAGGCCGAAGAAACTATGTGGCTTCGCCTCTTCGAGGGCGCACAGTTTGCGCACTTTCTGCGCGGACCGGCGACACTATCTCTGGCTGTGCCACTCGATCGTAAGCTCACGCATGCGCGCTACGCCGGACTGGCCATCTCCGTCGCCCCGCTGACCGGCTAAAGGGATGGGATGTGGAAACCAGGATTTTGCGGCACCGCCGCTGCCCAGAGGGCGAACTTGCAAAATCCTGGTTTCTATCGACCTGTACTGGAGTCGACCGTCATCACCGGTGCTGTGTTGGGCCAGCGGCTCTGGCCGTCATGCCGTACGCATCGACTTTATGCAACGACAGCCGGCAACGGCTCGACGCCGGCCAGTTCAAGGGCCAGAATCGCCGCCCCGATGACCGGCGGTTGTGCCGGTAACTGGATGGCGGCGTTGGGCGTCATGCGTTGCACGGCCACCGTGATACGCTGGCGATAGCTGGCCGAGCCTTCCACAACGCCACCCACCATGCACACTTCGCACACCGGTGCGCGGGTCATGCCCAGTTTGCGCGCTACAGCAGCCACCATTTCTGCTACTTCCTGCGCGCCGCGCTCCAGAAGTTCGGCGGCCACGGCGTCCCCCCCGTCGGCCGCAGCCAGCACGAGCGGCGCCAGCGCAGCAATTTCAGCGCGCGTCATGCCCACAACAAACTGGCGGTGCAGGATTTCCTCAATCGAGTCAATTCCCAGCGCGTGAAGCACGTTCGGCAGTAACACGGTAGCAGGTGTGCGGCCGTCATAGGCGCGCACAGCCATGCGCATGGCATGGATGCCCAGCCAATTGCCGCTCGCCTCATCCGAGATGAGCTGGCCGCGCCCGCCTGCCATCCAGCTTTCACCGGCAGCGTTTCGTCCGTAGCATGACGATCCGGTGCCCAGAATCTGCACGATGCCCGGCCGCCCCTCCAGCCCGCCGGCCAGCGCTGCGCTGCAATCGTGGTTGACGCCGATGCGGTCAGGCGGCGCCAGCTGTAACGCTTGCGCAATATCACAAATGTGTTGTTTGTCGGCGTCAGACGTGACGCCGGCCATGCCCAAGAAAATGGCCGCGCTCTGCGCCCTGTCCACACCGGCCGCCGCCATCGCCTCGTCCGCTGCCAGGGCAATGTTGGCCTGGGCGGTCTCTTTGCCCACATCGTCGTAGTTGGATGAGCCGGCCATGCCAACGCCGCGTACGTGCCCGTCGAACCCCACGACTGCGACACGCGTGCGTGTCCCGCCACCGTCAACGCCAAGCACAAAGTCAGCCATGATACACTCCGTTAGAAAACGTTCTGAACCGTTACTTGCCAGCCCGTGTAGGCCATCACCTGCGCCCCAGCGCAACGGTCGCCACGGCCCGCGGAGCCAGGGTCAACGGCACCGCCCCATCCGCAACTGCAACCTCGCCCGCTGGCTGTTCAAGCAGGTCAAGACGCTGGGCCTTTGCGATCTGGAAGAGGCCTGAACCAATGGTGGTGTGTTGTGGCTCGTCGCTGGCATTGAGCAGCCGCACGATGATGCTGCCGTCGATCCTTGGCTTGACATGCAGCGTCATGACGTTCCCAGCAGGCAAGTCCAGCAGCGTGCCGCTCTCCGGCCACTCTGTCTGGGACACGGGTTCGCCCAGATGCTGGAGCAACGGCTGATCGGCAGCCGCATCCTGCCCAAAGCGATGGGCGGCAGCTTCGTCGAAGGCGCCGACATAAGGCAGCGCACGATAGCGCGCCGTCACCAGGCCCGGCTGATGTGCCCGGAAGTTTGTCTCCCAGTACGTGTTGGTCACCCAGCCCAACAGCATCGCTCGCTCCAGGGCAAAGTCAGCCTGGTTGTGACCAAAGTGGAAGTCACCCAGTTGTACCATCGGATTGTCCGGCGTGGCGATCA
>CAIRNL010000561.1 GCA_903879975.1 uncultured Chloroflexota bacterium
GAGAGGAGTGTTTTCGTGAGTGAAACCAAGATGGACCCGGCCATGCGCTGTGGCAGTGTGCGGCTGGCGGTGAGGGAGCTGGAGCGCTCGCTGGCTTACTATCAGCAGCGCATTGGCTTGCGCCTGCACAGCGTCGAAAGCAACACGGCGCAGCTCGGCGCCGGCGAGACCATACTGCTCGAGCTGGTCGAGCAGGCCGGTGCCCGGCCTGTGGCGCGCGGCTGCACCGGCCTTTACCATTTTGCCCTGCTCACGCCCAGCCGCGCAGCGCTCGCACGCGTGCTCAACCACCTGCTCGCTACCCAGACGCCTATTGATGGTGCCAGCGACCATGGCGTCAGTGAGGCACTGTATCTCGCCGACCCCGACGGCCATGGGATCGAAATCTACTGTGATCGGCCGCGACGTGAGTGGCCCTTCGTCAAGGGCAGCCTGGGCATGACGACCGACCCGCTCGACGCGCGTGGCCTCCTGTCCGCCGATCGCAGCACTGCGCCGTGGGACGGGATCGACCCGGCCACTCGCATCGGACACGTACACCTGCACGTCGCCGATCTGGCTGCAGCCGAACACTTCTACGTCGACCTGCTGGGCATGGAGCTCATGCAGCGTTTCGGCGGTCAGGCTGCGTTCGTCTCGGCAGGTGGCTATCATCACCACCTGGGGATCAACACATGGGCTGGTGTGGGTGCACCGCCTGCCCCGGAGCATGCCGCGCGCCTGCTCAGTTTTACGCTGAGCGTGCCCGCTGCGGACACCCTTGCGGCTCTGGTGGAGCAGCTGCAGGCCGGCGGTGTTGCAGTCCGTGCTACGCCGGGCGGCTGGAGCGTAGACGACCCATCCTCGAATCGCCTCATGCTGAGGAGTATGGACAGCGCGTAGGTGGGCCTACGCGCTGTCCTGCGCCCACGGCGCTGCCGGCTGCTGGGAGGTACGAACAGGCGTCATTCAACGCGTGAAGTAGACTCCTGGGTAGCTTTTCCCCCCCTCTGTTCTAAATTTCACAATCATGGTACAATAGAGACATCTCCAGCCTGAGCGCCGTTCCGCTTCACCGCACACTGGGCAGCATTCATGCGCCACGGCGCGAGGCAGAACAGATCCGTGCTTGCTAGCGTCAGGAGGTGGCGTGCCATCTTGTTGCGCTTTCGCTGCGCCGGCCCCGCAACTGCCTGCATAACCATCGCATGCTCTCAGAAAAGGAGGATCTGCATGAAGGCACGGCTGATCATTTCCGTGATCGTTGGCATTGCGCTGCTCTGTGGCATGGTGCGCAGCACATTGCCCGGCGCAGCGCAAGATGCTGCACCGGCAGACTCGGCTCAGGTTGACGGCCGATTGGGGAGCGGTTTCAGCTACCAGGGACGGCTGACGCAGGGAAGCTCGCCCGTGTCGGCCGTCTGCGATTTCGAGTTCACGCTCTGGGATGCGGTCAGTGGCGGCGCGCAGCAGGGTGCCAGGCAGACGGCCAGCAGCGTAGCGGTGAGCCAGGGAATCTTCACCGTTCCCTCGGTCGACTTTGGCAGTCGGCAATTCATGGGCGATAGCCGCTGGCTGGAGATTGGCGTGCGCTGCCCGTCCGGCAGTGGCCTTTTCACGACCCTGAGCCCGCGCCAGGCACTCTCTGCCACGCCCTACGCTCTGAGCTTGCAGCCCGGTGCGGACATTACGGGCAATGTGCTGGATAGTGGTGCAGACACGGCAGTTCTGACAGTGGCCAACACCAACAGCGCGCTCTCCCCCGATGGTGCATACGGCGTACTTGGGAGCACGGCTTCACCGACTGGCGCCGGCGTCAAAGGCACGAGCACGGCAGGCGCCGGCGGTTACTTTTCAAGCGTCGCCGGCTTTGCTCTGATTGCGCCGGGCCCCAGCCTGATCGGCGCACGGACACCCCAGCAGATCGGTATGTTGCGCTGGTATGACGCCAATCGCCTGGCCCCGTCGGTCGCTGTTGGTCTCTATCCGGATCACCTGGCGTTTGACGGCATGCACATGTGGGTGACCAATTATGGCACGAGTGACCTCTACAAAATCCGTGCCGCCGATATGTCAATCGTCGGCGTCTACGCCACCGTGAACAATCCGAACCCCATTGCGTTTGACGGGCAGAATCTCTGGGTTGCCAGCGAGACGACCGGCCACGTGGCCAAGGTGCGTGCCAGCGATGGTGTCGAACTGTTGCGGATGACGACGTTGCCGGCGGGTCACTGGGGCATGGCCTTCGATGGCCAGTCGATCTGGGTCTCCAACACCAATAACGGCACTGTGAGCAAGATCACGGCCAGCGACGGCAGTGTGGCAGGCACCTATGCGGTCGGCACCCAGCCCAATGGCATCGCCTTTGACGGCGCTGCGATCTGGGTTGCCAATGGCGGCGACGACACGGTCAGCAAGCTCAACCCCACGACAGGCGCCTTGATCGGCACTTACGCGGTAGGGGATGCGCCGATGGGCCTGGCTTTTGACGGCTCAAACATCTGGGTGGCCAACAGTGCTGGCGGTACGGTCTCCCGGCTGCGCGCCTATGATGGGGCGTTGCTGGGTACCTGCCCAGTCGGGGCCGGTCCTTTCTTCATTGCGTTCGATGGCTTTAATATCTGGGTGACCCACTACACTGACCCAGGGGGCGTCACCCGCATACAGGCCAGCAACTGCGCTCTCCTGACATCGATTGCAACCGATCGCTATCCCTTTGGCATCGCCTTTGACGGCGCCAACCTGTGGGTTGCCGACTCGCAGACCGGCAAGGTCAGCAAGCATTGAGAGGAGGTCGTATGACAGTGCGGCGCATTTTCTGGGCGATGATGCTTGCTGCGTGTGCCGTGTCGATGGTGGCGCCGGTGCTGGCGTCCAGTGCAGCCGTGGATATCAACGCGTATGCGTTGCTGAGCTGGACCACCGCACCGGGCGGCTCACTGCAAGGAGGCGCCTTTATGCTGAGTGGCAGCGCCGGCCAGCCCGCTGCTGGGCCGGCCACAGGCGCTGCGTATGAGGTGAATGGTGGCTTCTGGCAGATCGCCGCCGCCTCCCATGGACTCTATCTGCCTGCGATCCGCAAGTAATCGGTGCAGCCGCAGGTCGCGGCGCGCGGCTGCCAGCGCAGGCGGTCGCCGGTTGAACAGAACTCTCAACCGGCGACCCACTCCCTGTGTGTGAGGCGAGGCAAGCAAAGTCACGCCGATGTCGGTATCTTGGCTGGCTGATCGAGTTTCTCGTGTGGTGCGGACCAGCGTCCAGCCAGCTTTTTCATCACATCGGGTAGTGTCGTATACTCCATCTCCTCCATCGGCAGGCGATGCGGCTCGAAGGGACCGTGCCGTCGCAAATGATCGGCGATGACATTACACAGGCGCCGTGACTCGTCGAACGAGGGGTCGTCGAACATGTCCTTCGGCCCGATGAGACGGCCATTGGCGAGTTGGAAGCCGAGCGAGATGACGCGCGGCGGCCCGTCGAAACGGCTCGGATTGGCGTCGGCAAAGCGGCACGGCATGAGTGGCCCGTAGTGTGACCCACGCATCCAGCCCTGAACGATATGCGGCATCGAGAACGGCTCCAGCACCTCGCCCACGGCCGGAAACTCGCCCTGGCAACGCACGATGCAGACCGGATCGTCTTTGCCCACATAGTGTCCGGCCAGCAGCGACAGGCGCTGCGTCGACGACGCCGCACCGATCTCGCCGGTCTTGCTGTAGACATGACTCACAATGTAGCGTCCTGACGCGCCGATGAAGACGAGCAGGTCGTACATCTCCTCCGGCGTTTCCAGCAGAATCGTGCGCCCTTGCTTGACGTCGAGCACCTCAAAGCGGAAGCCAGCGTGCATGGCCGGCGAAATCACCAGACCGGCGGTGTTGAAGGGGTCGGCAAACATGCGGAAGAGAGGCAGGTTCCATGCGCCGGCACTCGTCTTGTCGGCAAAGAAGACAATGACGGGTTCGCCGGTACGTTCGACAAAGGTCATCTCCGCCACACCCGGCCCCATGCCACGCACATTGCCGGAGAAGGCACTGCTCAGCAGGTCCTGGCCGGCGCCGTAGAGCTTGAGCCCCTTGGCGACGTCGGTGCAGTTCATGAAGACGTCCCAGGCAAGTTGGTGAATTGCCTCGCTATCGACGCCCTGGTCGTGTGTCATAATCAGACCGATGTCGTCACCGCAGGAGGTGACATGAAAGTCAAAGAGGGGACCCCGCAATCGGGCGCGTTCCAACTGCTCCTGTGCCTCTTCCAACAGGTCTGGGTGCATGTGTGAGTGGCCGACAAAGCCGCCGACATCGGCTTTGATGACGCTGAGCGTCAATGGGTTCGACATGGATTGCCTCCTTTTTCCTTACGGGTGCGGACGGCCGCAGGTGTGTCCGCTTCTACCTTGCTGCACAGTCACTCCTCTAGCGTGGAGAGGGCATGCCCAGCGTGGGGCCGTGCGATTCGCCCGCTGTGCGCGGTGCCGTGACAAACCAATAGACGAACGCAATCGCAAAAAGCAGGTGCGCGGTGAGCGGGACGAGGGTGAACATCGGTGCAGGTGTGAAGACCATGATCAGGGTCAGAGTGGCCGTCATCAGCACCGCATAGAAGACTTCCATCTCCAGAACGATGCGGATCTCATCCCACTGCACTGCTCGAAAAGCCAACCACGAACTGAAGGCCAGTCCGAGCGCAGCCACTCCCATCGCCCGTGTGATAATCGGGTCGATTGGCCCGTAATTGGCGATGCGAGCGTACAAATCGGGGGAGATCAAGAAGAGCAACCCAAAGGCCAGTGCTACCAGCATATGGGCGAAAAAGGTGATTTTCAGACCGCGTGACATGGCGTACCTCCTTGTGTCCAATGACCCTTGCGGACACACCTGCGGTCACCCCAAGTCCTCCAATGGTCAAGGGACTTCTACTATTGATCATACACCTGGGGCGCGGTGAGTTCAAGCAGATTGGGAAGGAGAGGCTGATTGACTGACAGATTTTATTTAACATCAGGCAAATTGGCGCGAAAAAGGCGTTTTCCCAAGCGGCTCTTTGAGGGTAACTTGGAGTTATCAAACACAAGTGAACCAAAGGATCTGACAGTGGGAAATCGCCTTGAACTATACGTTACCATTTTGAATCTGGTTGGGCAAAACATGCGAATGAACGACTTGCGAAATGTGGTCACGGTGGAATTCTGCTTCTAGTTCTGTAGGCGTCTGGGTCTGAAGGACAACACCCTGGCGCTTGCAGAAATCAAGGAATGTGTACCGGTCAACCCCTGCCAGTTCGCACGCCGCGCCGACAGATAGTTCTCTGGCGCGGTACAAGCCCAACGCGGCATACAGGCGGATTTTCCTGGAAATGCTTTCACGTGGCTCAGCCACAAACGGCTTGTCAGGGATCGAAATGGTTATCTGCATAGGTGACTCCTTCCGTTGATTCCACTTCCATCATACACGACTTCCAGGAAATCACAAACAGATTACTCAGCCAGGGAAGGAGGGGTCGATGTCACACGTGAAGCAGTCCCTTTGTCGTTGCCGCAGATGCCAGGTCTCCCAAAGGGTGGTATGATACGAGCTGTTGCCGAAGGCCGGCACGGCTACTGCACGCGTTGGCGGCGCGACCCACGCCCAGTACACCAAAGGAGGAGACTGATGGCACCTGCTCACTTCTTGGCTCGCTTGATGGCCTGGCTGTTTGATGGCCTCATCACCGGTTTTTTGGCCCTTGTCCTGGCCCTGGCGACAGCCAGTCTCGTGGGGATCATTCTCTCTCTGGACCCGGGCATCTTCAATCTGCTGGCGCTCATCGTCGGCGTGGTGACCGCTGCGCCCCTGCTTTTGCTCAATTTCTTCTACTACGGCTATTTCTGGAGCACCAGCGGCGCGTCGCTGGGCATGAAAGCGTTTGATATCAAGGTAGTGCGCCGCAAACCTGGCGAGCGTATCTCTTTCTGGCGTGCTGGCTTGCGCGGTACGCTCGGCTACTGGATCAGCGCCATTCCACTCTATCTGGGCTACATCTGGGCCGGCTTTGACGGCAACTGCGAGAGCTGGCACGACAAGATTTTCGACACGCAGGTCGTCAAAGTGCCGTGGGAGGAGCAGCCGTTGCGCGATCGGTATCCTGTCTCCAGCAGGAGCAAGCCTGTCGAACAGTAGACCTGCTGCCTGTTGGCAGGCCGGTCAGGCGCCCCGGAAAGGGGTAGCGCCGTGGATAGAGTCGGGGGGCGCAGCGTACTTCAGGCGGAGTTACGCCACGATCGGTCCAATGCCTGTAAGGCCTGGTCGCCAGGGCGCGCCGCCCTGGCCCCTTGTATCAGCGCCGCAAGTCGGCCGTTGCGTTCCGCCCAGCTGATCAGCTCTCCGCTGATCGCAGAGAGATTGCCGGTGCCGGCAATCGCCTCAAGGTTGTCACCCAGTTCGATGCGCACCAGCCTGCGTAGCTCCTCCTGGCTGAATGCGCTCAGCAAGGCCTGGTGGAGGGCTGCAAACTGCTGCCCAGAAAGCTTTGCGGGGGCGGTGTTTGCGGCTGGTGCCGGCGCCATGGTGAAGAGCATTCCGTCCGGCGCCCGCAGATAGGCGACGGGCGCCGCCCACCCCAGGCCGCTGCCCATGCTGGTCGCAATACGCGCTTCGGTCAGTGCGCCTTCCAACGGCATGCCGTCGGCCAGCGCCTCATAGAAGGTGCGACTCCACTCGCGCGCGGCGCTGGCCGGCACGGCGAACTGCATGGCGATCACAGCGGGCACGCCCCGACGAACCAGTGTGCCCGCCGCCCCCGCATAGAGATCGTGTTCCGTGCTGGCCGCGCTGTGGCAGGCGCTGAGCACGGCCAGGCGCAGCGCGGCATGCGCTGCGAGCAGCCTGCCCAGCCGGCTGGCGTCCAGCAACTCAGCGCCACCATTCTCGCCCGCCAGCAGGACGGCTCCCTCGCCGGCCGTGTCGTCGAAGTAGCCGTGGCCGATGAAGTGGAAGACATGCCAGTCGCCCTGGCTACCGCGCAGCGCCCGCTGAATGTCACGCCAGGCGCCGCCGGAGAGCCATACCAGCTCTGCCTGCCTGCGTTGTACCAGTCCGGCCAGCGCGTTCTCCACGGCTGCGCGCTCCGCTGCGAGGTCGAGTTCGCCAGTGGGGTCCACGGCCAAACCGAGGATGCGCAGCGGCGGCGTCACGGCCAGCGCCTGCAGCGGCTGTGCGGCCTCCGCCAGGCGCAGGAGCGGCGTCTCGTGCGACAGCGCCATGAACTCGCCAAAGCGCTGCTCGTAGATCAGTTCCCAAGGAATGACGGCCAGCGCCGGGTCGACGATGCGCAGCCGTACGCGCAGGCCCTTGCCCAGTGCGTTTGCCATGCCCAGGCTTTCTGTGTACGAATTGCCGACGAGCGAATGGCCCAGCAGCGCATCGAACAACTCCTGTCCGTAGCGCCGTGCGCCAGCCTCGTCCAAGCCTTGCGCTGCCAGCGCCAGCGCGCCAGGTGCCGCCGGCAGGTGCAGCACCGCGCGCGCATTGCCAGCCGGCGACTGCACGATGGTGACGGGCCAGCCGGCGCCGGGGTCGCCAGCTCCAAGTTCCAGTTCAAAATCGAGGTAATCGGTGATCATGGCGCCGGTAATCTTCTGTCGTGTGGGAATAGGTAGACATACGCCGGCGAATCTGCACGGCTGGCGCAATCATACCAGAAGCGCGGGACGCTGTTAAGCCGCTGCCCCGCGCATACAATTTGCGCGGCGACACGACCGGTCTCAGCCGCCGCGCGCGTACAGAACGGCGATGGGCGAGACATTCGAAGACTTACTGCCTGCAGCGCATCTAATACACATGGAGCTCAGTCAATCGGTAGTCATGGAGCAGCGCAGCGTGTGGAGCGATTTGGCAAATCGCTCTACAAAACCGCCGGCTTATTTGCGCCCGTCTGTCCTAGGTCAGCGCGGATCGATCTCCTGGGTGCAGGATGTCTTGTGTGCGTGATGCGGCGTGCTCGGTCCAGTAGTGATGTGTCTTGGCCACAACAGTGATGACATTCTTGATCTCATACTGGAGGCGAAAATTGGGTCCAGCCGGCAAGTAGAGAATAACGCCGGTGCGCCGCACACTCACATTTTCCACAACAATGGCGCGCAGCATCCAGCGTGCCATCTCTTCATCGGTGCACACGACGCCGATCCACCCCGGTTCGGCGTCACATTTCACTGCCAGCCCGGTGATCGACTCGATGCCGCGCGCCAGTTCGACAAGCACTGCGTCGTAGTCGTCCGGATTAGAACGCACCGCTTCTGGCGCAACCGGCTCCAGCAGCGTATCGCGGTGGGCCGGCCCGCCGGCCAGCGCCAGATCGCAGAAATCCGTCCACATCTGATCCCAGGCGACCGTGCCGTCATTGGCAAAACGCAACGGCGCTGTTGCGGGCATGGGGGTCGGCGACACGGCTTGCCGGCGATAGCGGTCGGGTAGCAACTGTGCCAGTCTTCGTTCGAATTGCGTACTATGCAGGTGGCCATGGGAAAGGTATTCCACGGGGCCGCTGAATTCCAGCCGCCCATCCCACAGGCGTGGCCGGCGCGGGGCGCTGGGCAGAAGGTGCGTCTCCAGCCAGGCGATGATATCGTCAAGTCCCACGCTGGCGTGCAGGTCACAAAAAACAAACGGACGGTCGCCGCGCACGGTGCGTGCATCGCGCGCCATCACTTCGAGCGATGCACCGACCATCGGCGCAAGATCGATCTTGTTGATAATCAGCAAGTCTGAGCGCGTGTTGCCCGGCCCGCCCTTGCGCGGGATCTTATCCCCTGCCGATACGTCGATGACGTAGAGCCACAGGTCGACCAGTTCCGGGCTGAACGCTGCTGCCAAATTGTCGCCACCGCTCTCCAGCAAGATGAGGTGGAGGTTGGGAAACTCTTTCTCCAGCGCCATGACCGCCTCCAGGTTCATGGAAGCATCGTCACGGATCGCCGAGTGCGGACAGCCGCCCGTTTCCACGCCGCGCACGCGCGCTGCCGGCAGCACACCGCGGCGGCGCAGGAACTCGGCGTCCTCGTGCGTGTAGATATCATTCGTGACGACTGCCACCTCATAACGGGGCGCCAGGGTGCGGCTGAGCCGCTCGACCAAGGTCGTCTTACCGCTGCCTACCGGACCTGCAACACCGAGACGCAGCGGTCGCTGTATCGTTTCAGTCAACATCGTGGATCACTTCCTGTGCGTTCACAAACTCCAAGGGCCGATCAGAACAGAAAATAACGCTGGGCCATGGGCAGTACAGCTGCCGGCGCGCAGGTGAGCAGTTTGCCGTCGGCGCGCACCTCGTAGGTTTCGGGGTCGACCTCAATAGCAGGCATGGCATCGTTGAGCAGCATAGCAGCCTTGCCCACGCTACGGCAGCCGTGCACAGCTACCACCCGTTTCGCCAGTCCTAGTCGAGCGGCGATATCCCTGTCATAAGCGGCCTGTGACGTGAAAGTAAGGCTGGTGGCGGCGACGGCCTTGCCGAAAGCGCCGAACATAGGCCGGTAGAGCACGGGCTGTGGCGTCGGGATCGAGGCATTGGCGTCGCCCATCACACTCCAAGCAATCAAGCCGCCCTTGATCACCATCTCCGGTTTGACACCGAACATAGCGGGCTTCCAAAGGACCAGGTCGGCCAGTTTACCTGGTTCAACCGAACCGACTTCGTGGGCGATGCCATGGGTGAGTGCTGGGTTGATCGTGTACTTGGCCACATAGCGTCGGGCGCGCAGGTTGTCGTTGCGCGCTGAGTCGCCAGGTAGCGGCCCGCGCTGCACCTTCATCTTATGTGCCGTCTGCCAAGTGCGCAGGATCACCTCGCCGACGCGCCCCATTGCCTGGGAATCGCTGGAAATCATGCTGATCGCGCCCATGTCATGCAGGATATCCTCCGCCGCAATCGTCTCCGCCCGGATGCGGCTTTCGGCAAAAGCTACGTCTTCCGGCACCTGAGGATTCAAATGGTGACAGACCATGAGCATATC
>CAIRNL010000562.1 GCA_903879975.1 uncultured Chloroflexota bacterium
CTAGCAACGTAACTGGTGGCGCCGACGCGACAGACGCCGGCCGCTTCTGCCCGTCGTGCACCACAGTGGAAGGGGCAGAGATGGCACTCCGCCAGGTGTGCAGCGGCATGTTCTGCAGCAGAGCCGATCGCAGAGGGGCGTCTCACAGTCCAAGCATCCTGCGCAGCCGGTCCAGTGCGCTCATGCGCTGGATACGCACCACGCGCCCGCCATCGTCCCCGCGCCGCACGACCACTACAGCCACGCTCGCCAGCCTGCCCTCGCCCCAGTAGATATCGTAGCCCAGGTTGCCGCCCTGACGCCACTGGTAATGGGGCGCAAGGGGACCTGCCTCCGCATGGTTCAACCAGGGCAGATGGTCGCGGGCCACGACCTTGCCGGACTGCTCCACCGCCACACACGTCCTACACACACTCCCGGCACTGATGCAGGAGATGCAATACTCCTGTCCACATTGACTGCACACTGCCGCATGGCGTGCACAGACCCTCACACCACAGGCGGCGCATTCAGCGGTACAGGCCGGACAGACGATCTCCTCACAGAGTGCGCAGCCCACCAGATCGCGGTTACAGACGACGTGCTGGCAGTCAGGTATCCCGATGCCGTGTACTGCACAAACGCGGCGACCGCATGTCACGCAACGTGCGACACACGACGCACACCCTTCTACACCACACACATCGCAGACTCCCAGACTCGTAGCGACACGGTGGCAGGCTGGGCATTCCACCACGCAGGCGGCACAGTACAGTGTGCCATCGATCGGATCGGCATGGTAGAAGCCTGGGCCGACAGTACGCCCACAGCCAGGGCAGAGCACCAGGCAATTCGCACAGAAGCGCTGACCGCTGGCGTCGCAGACGCCCGTGTGCGCGCTAAATTGCTGGCAGCCAGGGCAGCGCACCGAGCATCTTGGACAGATCAACTCAACTGTCCCAGCCGTACCCATCACACAGTCGGCGCGCAGGTGGCTACGGCACTGGCGCACGCCACATGCTGCACATGTCCCCTGGCAGCCATGGCAGACGGCATCGCCGCACGCGGGGCAGGCGCCGATATGCTCGGCGCAGGTGCGGCCCCCGCACGCCCAGCAGGTACGGCCGCAGTCGGCACAGATTTCGGCAGCACAGACAGGGCATGGTTCGACGCCGCATGCGGTGCAGACCAATTCGTTGCACGCTGAACAGACGTGGGCACATGCGTCGCACGGAATATGGCCGTTGCGATCCAGCGCAACGGCAGCGGTCTGGGTGCCGCACGCATAACAGGCCGGCCGCTCAATCACGCCGCTGTAGCGATCCTGCTGCACACGGATGGCAACCTCGTGGCGGCCATTGTTCAGCGTCATTTCGGCCACAGCGATCGGCGTCTCCAGCGCGACATAGCCGATCAGTTCCACCTGCACGCGCAGCCGATGGTTCTCCACTTCCTCGGCCAGCTTACGCTGTAAATCCGCTTCCAGCGCGCGGCGACGTGCGCCGTCGGGGTCACTGCTGTCGCGCACCTCGTCGATCTGCTGCTGGTAGTACGTAGTCAGCCGATTCAATACTTTGTAGAGTCGAGGGAGAATCTCAGCCTCGTGCGCCACACAGCGTACATCGGCATGGTAGACGGCAAAGCTACGCGCCCGTTCGGCCAGCCGCACAAGTTGTGTTAGGGGCGGCAGCTTCGGGGGCAACAGTTCGCCGTCGACAGTCTGCTCAGGCGCGATCCACTCGGCATCCTGCATCATCTGTGTCAGATTCAAAGCATGGGCTGCCACACTCTGCTCACCGGTCTGGGCGATACGGCCCCCTGCTTCGTCGAGCCAGACAGTGTAGATTTCCTGACGCTTGTCGTCAGCACGGTAGGTAATGCGCCACGTCAGGCCAAAAAGAAAACGGCTCTGTTCCTGCATGCGCAGCCGGCCCACGCTGGCGTTGACGGGTCGCACGGCGGTGAGTAATGCTTCGCCGCCACGGTGGCGGGCCGGGGCGCGCAACACGGTGAACGCGCTCTGCCGGTCGAGCAGCACCATCATCTGGTCAAAGACGCGACTGCCGTGGGCGACCAATTCTCGGTCGCTTTCAGGCTCAGCACCCTGAAAGCGCAAACCCAGGTGCTGGCGCCCAAAATGTGCAGCCAGTTCGTCGGGCAGAAGCACATCGAGCCGCAATTTGCCGGCCGATGGCTCCTGCCCGACCGTGGCACCCAACTGGGCAAAATATTCGCAGGTGAACTCAAAGAGCGTGTGATCAGGTGGCGGCGCCGATGGCGCCCGCTTGGTTCGGCGTGGCATAGGGGCTCATTATACCGCCAAGATCACTGCAAACGAAAGCC
>CAIRNL010000563.1 GCA_903879975.1 uncultured Chloroflexota bacterium
CGGCGCTTGACCACCAGCGCTCGCTCCAGGTGCGCGCCGTTGGTGAGGTAGTTCATCACTGGGTTGCCGCTGGAATTGCCCAGCACCAGCAAGGCATCCAGATTGCGCTCCGCCATGAGGCGGTCAAGATCCTGTTTCATCCGTCCTCGTTTCTTCCCATCTGTGGGAGAGATAGACCCAAGCCAACGATTTTGATAGAAGCATTCTGATGCAAAGACGCTATGGGACAAAGTTGTGCAGTGACAAAGCAGTACGCAACGCCCGCCCTCCATCTTTTCCACACCTTTTTGCGTCACACCGTGCCTCGGCGCGTCCCCAGATATCCTATCCACACCACAACGCCGGCGATCCAGTCGGCTTTGTCGGTAATCCGACAGACCCGCCGCCCGCTTCTGTGCAAAATGGAACAAACGATCTGCACAAGGAGTGACGATAGACTGTGACCGCACGTATTCTGGAACGACAACCTGGCCTCACAGCCGCCGGCGACAGCGGGACGGCAGAGCGCTCGCCGCTCATTCGCCTGGAAGGGCTGACCAAGATCTACAGCGAAGGGGGCGCCAGCCGCACCGTACTCGACGCGCTGGACCGCGAGTTCAACGCCGGCGAGTTTGTCTGCCTGCTGGGCAAGTCGGGCAGCGGCAAGAGCACGTTGCTCAACCTGATCTCCGGCATCGATACGCCCAGCCGCGGCAGCGTGATTTTCCGCGAGAGCGGTAGCGTGCTCAACCTGACCACCCTCGGCGAGCAAGAACGCACACTCTTCCGGCGGCGCAATATCGGTATCATTTTCCAGTTTTTCAACCTCATCCCGACGCTCACTGTGCTCGAAAATGTCACCCTGCCGCTGGAACTGAACGGTGCTGCCGGCAATCCACGCGCTCGTGCACAGGCGCTGCTCGACCGCGTGGGGCTGGGCAACCGGCTTGCCACCTATCCTGACAAGCTGTCGGGCGGTGAGCAGCAGCGCGTGGCCATTGCGCGGGCGCTGGCACATGACCCGCTCCTCATCCTGGCCGACGAGCCGACTGGCAACCTCGACGAGGATACCGGCGACACGGTGCTCTCCCTGCTGCTCGAACTGACGCGCGATGCCGGCAAGACGCTCTTCATGGCCACGCACGCGCCCGAAGTCGCCCGCCTGGCCGATCGTGTGCTTCATCTCGACCACGGCAAACTGGTGAGTGACCAGGTGTGGCGGGCGGAACATGGCCGGATGGGTGGGTGAGAGGATGATGCGATCGACCCGAACCCTCTACCGGCTGGCCTGGCGCCATGCGCTACGCCGGCCGCTGCAAAGCCTCTTTCTCATCGTCGGTGTGGCCATCGGCGTAGCCATGATCGTTGCCATCGACCTGGCCAACGGCTCGGCCGAACGTGCCTTCCAGCTGGGCACCGAGACAGTCACCGGCAAGGCGACCCACCAGATCAGCGGCGGCCCGGCTGGGCTGGACGAGGCGCTCTATGCCCGCCTGCGCACCGAGGCTGGCTACCGCCTGAGCGCGCCCGTCGTCGAGAGTTACGTCGTTGCGGAGGAACTCGATGCCCAGCCCATGCGCCTGCTCGGTATCGATCCCTTTGCGGAGGCGCCCTTCCGCAGCTATCTAGGCACGGGAAACCAGGTGCAGGGACCCTCGGCCGACTACCTGGCCGAGCTGATGGTCACGCCCAACACGGTCCTGTTGAGCACCGATGTGGCCACGCGTTACGGGCTGGCTGCAGGCGATGACATCACGGCGCGCCACGGCACGGAGACGACGCAGCTGACCATCGCAGGGCTGCTTGCGCCGTCCGACGACCTGAGCCGCCGCGCCCTGGACGGCTTGCTGGTCGCTGACATCGCCACGGCGCAGGAGGTGCTGGGCAAAGTGGGTCGGCTCGACCGCATCGATCTCATCGTGCCCGCCGACACCGAAGGCGAGGCAACCCTGGTGCGCCTGCAAGCCGTCCTGCCGATGGGGGCACGCATCGACCCCACGGCAGCGCGTGCTGGGACCGTCAGCGAGATGACTGCAGCTTTCCAGCTCAACCTGACTGCGCTCAGCCTGTTGGCACTGGTCGTCGGCATGTTTCTCATCTACAACACCGTCACGTTCAGTGTCGTGCAGCGGCGACCGGTGCTGGGCAGCCTGCGCGCGCTGGGCATGACCCGGCGCGAAGTTTTTGGGCTGATCCTGGGCGAGGCGATGCTGTTGGGCGCACTGGGCACGCTGTTGGGGCTGGGACTGGGCGTGCTGCTCGGCCGCGGTGCGGTGCAACTGGTGACACAGACCGTCAACGACCTCTTCTTCGTTGTTTCCGTACGCGAGGTGGAGATCCCTGCACTGACACTGGTCAAAGGGACACTCATCGGCTTGGCGGCCGCAGCCGTGGGTGCAGCCTTCCCGGCGTGGGAGGCGACCAGTGTGCCGCCTGCCGGTGCGCTGAAGCGCAGCAACGTCGAAGAGCGCGCGCGCCAGGTGCTGCCCTGGGTTACCGCCGCTGGGCTGGCGCTCTTTGCCGTCGGTGCAGCGCTGCTCCTACCTGAGTGGAACCTGGTCGTCACCTTTGCCGGCCTCTTTGCCATCGTGGTCGGCACTGCCCTGCTGACCCCGCTGCTGACGTTGTGGCTGATGGCGGGCGCGCAGCGGCTGCTGGCAGGGCGGGGCGTGATCGCCCGTATGGCGCCTCGCACGGTGATACGTTCGCTCAGCCGTATCGCCGTGGCCGTGGCTGCGCTCATGTTGGCCGTGAGCGTCATCATTGGCGTGGGTGTCATGGTCTCCAGCTTCCGCCAGACCGTGGTGCTCTGGCTGGACGACGTCTTGCAGGCCGACATCTTCGTCTCGCCGCCGTCGCTCAGCACCAACACCGTCGATGCGACGCTCGACCCGGCGCTTCGTGAACGGCTGGCCGCCCTCTCCGGCATCCGCCGCACTGCGACCACGCGCGGCGTCGATGTCGTCGCACGCACTGCGCCTGACGGCGATATCTTCCCGATTCGTCTGGTTGCACTCAGCGACGACCTGGCCGGGCCGGATCGCCGCTATCGCAGCGCCGTCGGCGACTGGCAGCAGACGTGGCAGGCTGTGCGTGACGGCGCTGTGATCATCAACGAGCCTATGGCCAACCGCCTCAACCTGCGCGTGGGCGACACGCTGCGCATCCAGACCGACCGCGGGGAAGAGCCATTTGTCATCGCAGGGATCACCGTGGACTTCGATGTGCGCTCGGTGGTCTTCATGGACGATGCGATCTACCGGCAGTGGTACGATGACGTGCTCATCTCGGCCCTCGCGCTCTTCGTGGCGCCGGGCGTCGACGTCGACAGCATGGTGCAGCGCATCCGCACAGACATAGCGGGCGAGCAGGAACTGCTGGTACGCTCCAACCTGGGTACGCGCACGAGCGCGCTGGAAGTCTTCGACCGCACCTTCACCATCACGCTGGCCCTGCAATTCCTGGCAACCCTTGTGGCTTTCATCGGCATCCTCAGCACGCTCATGAGCCTGCAACTTGAGCGCGTGCGCGAGATCGGTGTGCTGCGCGCCACGGGCATGACACGGCGCCAACTCTGGCGGCTTTCGCTGCTGGAGACGGGACTGGTCGGGGCGACGGCCGGTCTGCTGGCGATGCCGACAGGTTTCGTGCTGGCCGTCATCCTCATCTACATCATCAACCTACGCTCCTTCGGCTGGACGCTGGAGATGATGTTAGAGCCGAGCGAGTTCGTGCAGGCGTTTGCCGTTGCGCTCGTTGCCGCTCTGTTGGCAGGCATCTACCCGGCGTGGAAGATCGGCAACACGCCACCGGCCATTGCCGTTCGCTCAGAGTGAAATCAGCCGCCGACAGGCAGTGCTACAGTGATGGCATGTAGAAACCAGGATTTTCGGGCATCGCCGCTGCCGAGAGGGCGAACTTGCCAAATCCTGGTTTCTATCGGCCTTTGCCGTTGCAATTCGGAGCAGCCGTCCCTCAGGCGCCGAGTCCGATGAACGGGCAGCACCTGCCCACTTCGTTGCGTGCTTACCGCAAGTCCACCCCGATATCAGAGCCGCTGGCAATCTTTTTCTTCTTGCCGAAGGTCTGCTCGTTGCTGCCCGGGTGAATGACGACGTTGCGCCCGACCGTGAACCCTTCGGGGATGATCGATCCTTCCCCGACCATGGTCAGCCCTGTGTTGAGCACCTCGGGCATGGCCTTGTTGGCGGTATTGTCGTCGCCGTCGCCGACCTTGGCTCCAGCGCCGACCCGCACGCGCTTGTCGACGACACAGCGGTCGATGACGGCGCCGCTCTCGATGACGGTGTCGGGCAGGATAACGCTGTCGCGGATAATCGCTCCCTCTGCGACACGTACGCCCGGTGACAGCACGCTGCGCTCGACGATGCCATCGACCCAGCAGCCGTTGGAGATCAGGCTGCCGCCTACTTGGGCGGCGGCACCGACCTTGGCGGGCGCGCGCTCTTCGCTGCGCGTGTGCACGACCCAGTCGGGATCGTAGAGGTTGAGCGCCGGCTCTTCGGAGAGCAGGCTCATGTTGGCCTCCCAGTAAGCCTGTACTGTGCCGACGTCGGCCCAGTAGCCGGGGAAGGCGTGCGCGCGTACGTCCTTGCCCTGTGCAATGAGGGCAGGCACCACGTCCTTGCCGAAGTCCAGATAATTGTGAGATTGCAGCGTCTCCACCAGCAGCTCTTTGCGGAAGATGTAGATGCCCATCGAGGCAAGCGTCTCGCGTGCCCGGCGTGGTTTTTCCTGGAAGCCGACGATGCGATCGTCTGCGCCCAGCGTGACAATACCGTAGCGATGGGTCTCATGCGGGTTGACACGGCGCACAGCCACGGTGAGGTCCGCGCCACTGCTGACGTGCTCGCGCAGCATGGGTTGGTAGTCCATCAGGTAGATGTGGTCGCCGGCCAGGATGAGCACGTGCTCCTCCTGCTGTTGGAGGACGAAGTCCAGGTTGCGGCGCACGGCGTCGGCGGTTCCCTTCTGCCAGTCACCGTAGGGGCCGCCCTGGTAGGGTTGGAGCAGGCGCACGCCGCCCTGGGCGCGATCCAGGTCCCAGGGCTTGCCGATGCCGATATGGTCGTTGAGGCTGCGCGGCTTGTACTGCGTCAGCACGGCGATGTTGAAGATGCTGCTATTGACGCAGTTGCTCAGCGGAAAGTCGATGAGGCGGAATTTGCCGCCGAAGGGTACGGCCGGCTCGGCGCGCGTCTCGGTGAGCACACTCAACTGCTCGCTGAAACCGCCGGCCATGATCATTGCAAAGGCACTGGCCATAGAATTACCTCGTCTTGTTTCCTGGTGAGGGACGATAGGCGGGGCGGGCAGCGCCGCCGTCACTGCTTCGTCCCTTCGCAGTGTTGCTTGTACAGAGGGGCGCCGGTCAGCTGCCGGCGCTGGCGGGCGATCTGGCAAATCGCCCGCGCTGGCACCGCGCTGCAGGTGCCGGGTTTCGGACATCCCCCTGCATTAAACCGTCTTGCCGTCAGCCACGATCTTGTCGGGCGGGAAATCGCCTTCATCGCGGCTACTGTTGATCAATACATTGCGGCCGATCTGGGCGCCGTCGGGGATATAGGCGCCTTTGCCGACGACAGTGATACCGGCAAAGAGGCGGTCGGGCATCTGCTCGTTGACGACCTCCTGGTTGCCTGTGCCCACCACTGCGCCTGCCCCGACTACCACCTTTTTGTCCACCACCACCTTATCCAGCCGTGCACCTGGCCCGATCCACGTGTCGTTCATGACGACGCTGTCCTGCACCACGGCGCCGGGGCTGACGTAGACGCCCGGACTGAGCACGCTGTTGACGACGAGCCCGCGCACGATGCAGCCGTTGGAGACCATGCTGTTGACGATCTTGGCCTGCGGGCCGACCTTGACCGGCGGCTTCTCCTCGGACTTGGTGTGAATCGGCCAGTTGTCCATGTGGAGATTGAGCGCTGGGTTGGGTCCCAGCAATTCCAGGCTGGTGATCCAGTAGGAGTCAATCGTGCCGACGTCGACCCAGTAGCCCTCGAAGCGATAGGCGAAGACGCGGTCACCGGCCTCAATCATCGCCGGGATGATATCCTTGCCAAAGTCGTTGCGCGGTTTTTCCGGCCGGCCCTCGCTCAGACGTCGCTCCAACGTGTTGGCATTGAAGACATAGATCCCCATGCTCGCCAGGTTGCCCTTGTCGCGATCCTTGGGTTTCTCGTAGAACTGGACGATGCGTTGCTCCTCATCCACCGACATGATGCCGAAGCGATGGGTCTCCTCGATCGGCACCGGCATGACGCCGACCGTCAGATCGGCCCCGCGCTCCAGGTGGTAGTCGATCATCGGGCGGTAGTCCATTTTGTAGATGTGGTCGCCCGACAGAATGACGACATTCTCGGCACGGTTTTCGTTGATAAAATTGAGATTCTGATAGATGGCGTCCGCCGTGCCTGCGTACCAGTTCTGGCCGCGGCGTGCCTGATACGGTTGGAGCAGACGCACGCCGCCGCGGCTCCGATCCAGGTCCCAGGGCTTGCCGATGCCGATGTGATCGTTCAGGCTGTGCGGCCGATACTGCGTCAACACGCCGACGGTGTAAATGCCGCTGTTGACGCAGTTGCTCAAGGTGAAGTCGATAATGCGGAATTTACCGGCAAACGGCACAGCCGGTTTCGCCCGCTCTTCCGAGAGGACGGTGAGCCGCGTGCCCTCGCCGCCGGCCAGAATCATGGCAATTGTTCTCATTGGCGTCCTTCCCATGCTGCTCAGGTGATGGTGCGCTCCTGCGAGCTTCCTTGATTGTAGAGGATGGCATACGAAACGACAACTCGACAAAAGCGGGTAGGGCGATGCAAAACATACATCCGAAGATAGGCCTCTTCATTTGGTCGAAGGCCGTTTTGCTGCTAAACTGTCGCTTTGCGGTAAACATGTGTTTATCATACTTGTTCGATATTTGCCAGCTTACAGAGGAGGAAAGCGTGCTGCAACGCCCAACTCAAACAGCAGCTTTCTGGCGGGACCAGTTTGAGGTCTCCGCAGATGACACTGAATTTCTTTACCAATTGCTGCTGGACAGCCAGAAGGCTATGCGCCTGCACGAACTTGCCACGGTGCTGATCGACGAATACCTGCGCCGCGAAAATATGCGTATCGAGCAGGAATTGGCTAAGGGCACGATCTACGCGCCCAAAAATCGCTACACGGTGGGCCAGAAAGTTGTCTTTCCGGCGCTGGAATTTGCTGTCGGTGAAGTGCTTGCGGTGCGCCCTGGACAGAACCCCGAATATGGTGACTTCGAGGTCATCCAGGTGCAGTTTGACCGCAAGCAGAAGCCACGAGAATTCGCTGCCGCCCTGCAGAGCGGCCATCGCCTGAACCAGGCCAACGGTGACCGCATCCTGCATGACGCTGCGTTGCTTTCTGCCAATGAGATTTATCGGCTCTATCAGGCAGAGATCGAGGAGAGCTTGCTCTACGCGCTGGAGGAAGGCGACCGCGCCGCTGACTTTGTCAGTGTAGACGGCAACTGGCTTCTGGCTGATATGCTGGCCGAGGTACATGTCGGCCATCTGAACATTGCCGAGGCGCTCATCGAGATGCAAGCCCAGCCGGTTGCAGCTGCGCAGCTGCTGACGGAAGTCGAGCTGGACGGCAACGTCAGCCCGGGCATGCAGGCCACGAGCCTCAACCATGCGTTGGGCAAAGACATGCGCTTTGTCCGGATCAATGATGCAGCCGGCCCGCTGTGGTTCCTGCGCCGTATGCAGCCCGCCGAAGTTCAGGCCACCCCACCTCTGCTCCGCTACCGTCCCATGGCCTACAATCGTGCTCTGCTCAGTGTCGAAATGCTGCAGTTGGAATGGGAACTGGACGACGAGTGGGGCGAGAGCAGCCTGAGCAGCGAGGTGCCGTCAGTGGTGCCCTCCACCAGTCTCATCCTGATCTACCCGCATCGACACTATGGCACGCTGCCGCTGAGCGGCCGCACGCGCGGGTTCTTCCCGCAGGCAGCGTCGGGCGTCTCCATGGTCACGCTCGTGGACGGCCGTTGGGGCACACGCTACAGCGGATGGATTGTGCACGAGGGACGCTACGTGGCCGGTCTCTCCAAGTGGATGGAGGACCATCAGATTCCGGTCGGCGCTTTTATCACGCTGGAACGCACTGCAACGCCCAGCGAGGTCATCGTCGATTTCCGCACGCGGCGTCCCAAGCGCGAGTGGGCGCGCATCGCACAGGCCGACCTGACCGACCATGCGCTCCTTTTCGAGA
>CAIRNL010000564.1 GCA_903879975.1 uncultured Chloroflexota bacterium
CGCTGCGGTTATGGAAGAGCTGGCGCGCGCCGGCAATCTCGTAGGCTGCACGCAGGATGGAAAAGGTGTGTTCGAGAATCGGCTGGCGCCCATGCTCGGGCAGCTTGACGGTCATGACGGCAGCGCCGTGCGGGTAGAGATGGGGGGCAAAAGCAACCATGAGGCGCGCCGAGTCACGGCCATCCATACGCATATCGTTGACAATCAAGTCAAAGCTGTCAGGGCCGGTGGCCAAGTAGGCTTCAGCCGTCATACGCTTGTGGCGTACACCTGCGTCGCTGTCCAGCCGCGGGTCGAGGTCGCCGGGATCAACGGCAGTCACGTACTGGTCGAGCTGGCGCAGCACACGCGTCCAGCCCCCGGGCGATGCACCGAGGTCGAGCGCCACGCCGCGCGGCGGCAGCACGATATTGAAGACCTCCAGCGCCTCCAGCAGCTTGAACTCGGCGCGGCTGATCTGCCCCTCCTCGCGCGCAAAGCGACGCATGCCACCCGCCCAGTCGGAGAGGTTACGCTCGGCGAGCGAGAGGCCGGCCAGTGCGACGAAACGCTGTCCCTTGGCAACACCGCCTGGCCCGGTCAGCAAGCTTGCGTCGGGCCGCCAACGCGCCAGACGTGCGCAAGCCACCGAGACGATCTGGCTCGGCTCGCGCACGTCAATGGACGCGCCACTTCGCTCAGCCAGCGCCGCTGAGAGCGCTGTGTTGATATCGTAGGGTTTGTAGGGCAGATCGGCCAGGATGCGCGTCTGTACTGAAAAAGAATCGGTCGGATCGAGGGGCGGCAACGCCGCAGCAAGAACCTTGACCAGATGGGCGACATCGCCCGCATGGCCGCCCAGCGGCACGACGAGGTGAACCGGCGCGACATGACGGACGAAGATGGGCGGCGCCTCCTGCCAGCGCGCAGACAGAGCGGCAAACGCTTCACCCGCGTCGATCACAAAGACGCCCGCCCCTACCTCATCCAGGACGGTGCTAGCAGGCGCTGACCTACGCACTTCCTCCTGCGCCAGATCGACTGATGTCTCGTCGCAGGTCAACAAAAAGAGAGCGTCAAGCATTGAGCAGCACCCGAATTTGCGCAGCGAGCGCCTGCGCACGTTCGGGTGCGTCTCCCACATGGCCGCTGGCATCGAGCAAGCCTGTCACTATGCTGGCAGGGACGTAGCGAGTGACGCGTTCGTCGACGGCCAGCAGCTCTGCCAGAGGATTTGCTCGTCCCTCTTGCAGGGCGGCCCAGGCAACCAGGCTTTGCTCGCGAATGACCTCGTGTAGTTCCTGGCGGTCGCCGCCAGCCTGCACTGCAGCCATCAGCACGCGCTCAGTGGCAGCAAAAATACCGTAGTCGCGCAGGTTGCGTGCCGTCGGCCCCGACCAGATACGCAGCCCTTCGAGCATGCGCAGGGAGCGCGTCGCAACTTCGTCAGTCAGCAGGAAAATCTCCGGCAACACGATGCGGCGATTGGCCGAATCGTCGAGGGTACGTTCGAGCAGGCTGAGTGCCGCATTGTCCCAGACCACGCGCGGCAGCGCAGCGACGAGGCGTGCCAGGCTGTCGATGTTCTCAGCAGCAATCGGGTTGCGCTTAAAGGGCATAGCACTGGAGCCAACCTGTTTGGTGTCAAATGGCTCGCTCCATTCACCAAAGGGAGGGCTCTGTAGTATACGCAGATCGAAGGCAAACTTGTGCAGGCTAGCACAGAGGCCGGCCAGCGCATTGGCGACGAGCCAATCCTGCTTGCGCGCGTAGGTCTGGGTCGCCACAGGAAAGGGGTCGATGCCAAGTTGCTCCATCACACGTGCCTCAAGCTGGCGAGCGCTCCAACCAGTACCCTGGAGCAGCTGCGTGTAGCTGGCGCTCGTGCCGACTGCACCCTTCAGCCCCTTGCCACGGATACCATTGCGCACGCGGCGCAACTCTACTAGATCGGTGAGCAGATCAAGACCATACTGTGCCAGGCGATAGCCGATAGTCGTTGGCTCGGCCGGCTGGATATGAGTGAAGGCAATAGCGGGCGTGTGCGCCTCCGCCTCAATACGCGCAGCAAGAACGGCAAGCAGGCGCTCCACGTGGCCGACAATCAAATCCAGTGCCTGGCGCAGGCGCAGCGCATCGACATTATCGAGCACATCCATAGAGGTAGCGCCGAGGTGGATGATGGCGCCCCCCACCGCACACTGGCCAGCGTAGGTTTTGATCTCTGCCATCAGATCGTGGCGAATCTCGCGCTCGATCGCCTCAGCAGTGGCAATGTCAATGTCATCCTGGTGGGCGCACAGATCAGCCACCTGTTCTGCGCTGACCAAGCCAGCCTCGTGCTGTGCCCGCGCCAGAGCGATCCAGAAACGGCGCAGCAGGCGGCGCTTGCTCGCCTCGCTCCACACACCGCGCATGGCGTCGCCGCCATAGCGCCAGGTGAGCGGGGAGAGGTAGGTTTCGTGGTCGAACATGGGGCTGGACGGCACAGACCCCATCACCAGAACCCATCGTCCCGATTGTAGCCAAACTCCTCACAGATGCGCGCCACCGCATCAATCACTTCGTTGTGCAGCACACCATTGGAGACGACGACACCGTTGTGTGCGCGCACATCGCGCTTGTTGTAGCGCAGCGGGTTACCCCAGCAGTCGGTGATGGCGCCGCCGGCAGCTTCGAGCAGGGCCTGCGGCGCACACAAATCCCACTCCTTACAGCCGGGGCTGGGGTGGATGTAGACGTCAGCAAGCTGGCGTGTGATGAGGCCCACCTTCAGCCCCACACTGCCCGAAACGCGCTCGCGGGTGATGTTGAGCTGGGCGCGAATACGGTCCACGATTTGCTGGCGATGGCTGCGGCTGCTCACCATCACCATATTGCGGAAGGTATCGCAGTCGCTCACCTGCAGTTCAATGATTTCACCGTCTTCGTAGAGGATGGCGCCATGGCCGAGCGCACCGGCATAGAGCAGGCCGCTGGCCGGCTGTTGCACGACACCCAGCACCGGGCGCCCCTTCACGGCCAGGCCAATCATGACCGAGAACTCGCCGTTGCGCGCGATGAACTCCTTGGTTCCATCCATAGGGTCGATGATCCAGACCCGCTCTTTTTCCAGCCGCGCCAAGTCATCCTTGGATTCCTCAGAGAGAATGCCATCAGCGGGATACATGGAGCGGATGCGTGTGACGATGTGTTGATTGGAACTGCGGTCAGCCTCGGTCACCGGCTCGTCATCCGTCTTGTAACGCACTTCCGACGAACCAACGTAGAAGGTATTAACAATCGTGGCAGCTTCGCGCGCCAACTGGCTAGCGAACTCCAATTCCTCGGTCAGGTCAAATGTTTCAATTTGCGATTCGGGCATGAGCATATTCAAGGCTGTGCGCGGTGATCCGATGAGTGACTGGCTGATGATTTTGTTGATTGGTGCTGCGCAATGGTACGGAAGTTGCCCTCCGAGCGCGAGACCGCCAAATTGTAGCATAGAGTTTTTCGGGCGCAAGTTGGTTGGCGGCAAAATGACATACAAACGACCAAGACACGAAGACGCCGAATTGGCCCCCTTGACCATCCGCCATCAGCACTTGCAGGCACGGGAGGCGCTGATGCAGACTACGGCACATCGGCGGCACAGCGGAAACCGATCCAGTCGACGGCGGTACGAGCTGACATGGCGCGGGCGGCGGCCGGCTGAAGCAGCGCTGCGTCGTCGGCAAAGGAGCCACCTTTGACCAGGTAGGCCGTGGCGCCATCCTGCTCGACAGCGCTGGCAGTCCACTCAGCCACGTTACCGGCCATATCGGCAGCGCCAAACGGACTGTCGCCGGCCAGCCGGTAGGAACCCACCTGCACTGTGTCGCCTACAGCGGATGCCGCGCTATTGGCCTGCTGCACGCTGAATTCGTCGCCCCAGGGGTAACGATACATACGGTTCGTTGCTGGCGCGAAGGCGGCCGCGACTTCCCATTCAGCGGCAGTGGGCAGGCGCTTGCCCACAAAGCGGCAGTAACGACTAGCACTGTCCCAGTCCACATTGATCACAGGGAACTCGCCAAAAGCCGGATCGAGCAGATAGCTGGCGCGAGTGGCGCTCGCCGTAGAGGCTGGCCATGGGCAGACGCCGCGCTCGTAGCACACACGATACTCCTTCACCGTCACCTCAAAGCGGTCGACACGCAAAGCGGACAGGCGTTCTTCCTGTGCAGTGGAGGGGGTGGCAAAACCCGCCACAATGTAGACGCCAGCCGGCACGTCGACCATCGTCGTATCACGCGGCTGCAGCCACCACAGCACAGCGAGTCCCACTATCACCAGCACGACTAGGAGCGCCACGGCACGGAGCCAGCGTCGCCCGCGGCGCAGCCCTGCTTCGCCCTCCAGCCAGGCCGGACCAGTGCCGGTGAGACGGGCCGGGGTTGACGGTAGCGCCGCCAGCGATGCCAGCACCGCACTCGACTGAGCGCCCTTTCCCATATCGCCCAGGTCAATTTCGTGGCGAAGGAGTTCAGCCAGTGGTGGCTCCCACTGGGCGCTCTGTTCGTCATTCTGCACCAGGCGCTTCAGTTCTACCTGTTCCAGCGGCCGCGCCGCATCGAGCAGCGCTTCATGCAGCAGGGCGGCGGTGCGTTCAGGGTCCGTCTGGTAGCGCAGGGCAGTGAGCATGCCACGTCGCCGTGCCAGGGCCGTGCGAAGCAACAGCGTGCGCTGACTCTCGCTGAGGTCGTGGCCAGCTTCCAGCACGAGCAGTCCATCGCGCAGCAGTTCGTTGGGAGGCAGTACGCCGCGACGCCACCACTCGTCCAGTGCGCGATCCAGGGCACGCTGGACGGTCTGCGTACGCGCATCGACGCGCTGCGTGGCAGGCATCGGCGGCGGGGACGACGGAGCGCCGGCAGCAGGCCGGCGAAAGTGGGCGGTTGCGTCATCGTCGTATTCCCACACGACGGCATCATCCCGTCGATCGTCGCCCCATAGGTTGGCCGGACTGTAGCCCGTGTACTCGTCTCTGGTTGATGGCATGTGCCCCATTGTATGCAGCGGCACCAAAAGAGCAAGTGGGCGAGCAGTCGATGGGGAACAAAACTAACAGAAGCATACACGGAGACACCGAGAGAAATGCACGCCAAGAGATTTCAAGGCACAAAGGGGAGCGCATGCGGAGCAATCTGTGCAACGTGGAGTAGCCCCCCGAAGACCGGTTCAGGATTGCACAACGACCGCCCTGCAGCTAAAATGGTCGTAAGATTACCCGCTGTAGAGGGAGGTTGCGCATGACCCAGAAAGAACTTGGCTACGTCGAGCTGGAGTGGACGTGTCCTGTCTGTAAGACGCGCAATCCCGGTACGCAGGGCACATGCAGTGGCTGCGGTGCCGCCCAACCGGAGGATGCTGTCTTTGAAACACCGGTGCAGGCCGACCTGTCCGAGGACAAGGAGAAGGTTGCACGCGCCAAGGGCGGACCGGATATTCACTGCGCCTTTTGCGGGGCGCGCAACTCGTCGACAGCAGAAGTCTGCAAGCAGTGCGGGGCAGACCTGACGCAGGGAAAAGCGCGCGCAAGTGGGGGCGTCGTCGGGGCGTTTACACCGAATACGGGCGCCAAGGTGCGCTGTGCATCGTGTGGCATGGAGAACCCTGCAGCGGCGCAGCAGTGCGTGCGCTGTGGGGCGCCGCTGGGCAAGGATGTTGTGGCGCCCTCAGCCGCAGCGCCACAGCCCGTACCAGTATCAGGCGGCAGAATGGGGATGATGCTCTTTGCCATCGTCGCCCTCCTCATCGTGGCCGGCGCAATTTGGTTCCTGACTTCCTTGTTCCGCTCGTCGGATACGATTGCCTCCGTCGTGGGCGCACGCTGGGAGCGTTCAATTGCCATCATGGGGCCGGTGCCGGTGCGTGCCAACAGTTGGCGTGACGAGGCACCGGCTGGCGCGGCACAGCTTAGCTGCCGTCCCGAGGTGCGCTACACCAGCGACTCACCGCAACCTGGGGCGCGCGAGGTGTGTGGCACACCCTACACGCTGGACACCGGCACAGGTATGGGCCGCGTCGTGCAGGACTGCAAGTACGAAGTTTTCGACGACTACTGTTCCTACATGACGACACAGTGGGGCGTCGTCGACACGGTGGTGAGCAGAGGCGTAGGGCTGACGCCGCAGTGGCCTGGTGCAACACTGGCGAGCGGGCAGGAGCTGGGCCAACGCACGGAACGCTACGTTTGTGTGGTGGAGGTCGACGGCAAACAGTACGACTTCCCACTGGACACGGTCGACGCCTATGCGCAATGCGAACCGGGCAGCCAGTGGTCGATCTCGATCAACGGTCTGGGCAGCGTAGTCAAGGCGCGCCGTGTTGAGTAGAGTGCAATCATCGCCCTCACCGGCAGCGGATTGACCGGCCACGCGTTCGCGAGTAAGATAGCTGCCATGCGGGAAACAGAGTGCCGTCACCGCGGCGGAATCACCTACTCGTATCGACGGGGCACAAGATGCCCCTTACCACCTGTGCGTTGTGGCGGCGCCTTGTGCGCCTGACGGTCTTTTGATTGGTAACTCAAACGCGTGGGCAGACACTCGCTCACGCGTTTTTCTTTGCATGCGCTACCTACGGAGCTGACTGATGAGCAATTTCCCTCCTGTCGATGAGCAGATGCGCGTTCTCATGCGCGGGGTCGATTTTGGCGACGAGCTGACGTACAAAAATATGGAGAAAGAACTGCGCGAGCGGCTGCAGGAAAGCTACGACACAGGTCGCCCGCTGCGCATCTACTGCGGCTATGACCCGTCATCGCCCGACCTGCACCTGGGGCACACGATCTCCATGCGCAAGCTGCGCCAGTTCCAGGACTTGGGGCATGACGTGACTTTTCTCATCGGCACCTTCACCGGCATGGTGGGCGACCCTAGCGACAAGGAGAGCGCACGGCGCCAGCAGACACTCGACGACGCGCTGGGCAAAGCCAAGAGCTACGCCGAACAGGCCTTCCGCGTCCTCGACCGCGCCAAGACGAAAATTCGTTACAACCATGAGTGGCTGCAGGCGCTTTCCTTTGGCGACGTCGTGGGGCTGGCGAGCCATTTCACCGTACAGCAGTTCCTGGCGCGCGAAAACTTTGCTAAACGCTATGCGAAAGGCGACGCGGTCTGGCTGCACGAATTTTTCTACGCGCTGATGCAAGGCTACGACGCCGTGGCACAGGAGACCGACGTGCAGATCGGCGGCACCGATCAGCTTTTCAACCTCATGGCTGGACGCAAGCTCATGGAGGCACACGGCATGCGGCCACAGATCGTGCTGACCTTCCCCATCCTGGAGGGCACCGATGGTGTGCTGCGCATGAGCAAATCTACCGGCAACTCCATCGGCATCGACGAGCCACCGGGGGTGATCTTCACCAAGGTCATCAACCTGCCCGATCACGTCATGCGCAACTATGCCGAACTGGTGACGCGCTGGGAGCAGGCGACGCTCGACGCGTACTTTGTGGCCGTCGCATCCGGCCAAATGGAGATGCGCGCGTTCAAACACAAGCTGGCGTGGGAGATCGTCAGCATCTTTCAAGGCGACGAAGCCGCCGACCAGGCTGCCGCTGACGCGCGCCGTATGCACGAAGGTGAGGCGCCCAGCGACGCGCCGGTCTTCGTGCTGGCTGCGCCCATGAGCCTTCTCGATGTGCTGGCCGAGGGCGGAGTCGTCAAGAGCAAGGGCGAAGCGCGCCGGCTCGTCGAGCAGAGCGGCGTGCGTCTCGACGGCGCCGTAGTCGAGTCCAAGGATCTGGTGCTGGAACCCGGCGGCGGAGAGCGCGTGATTCAGGCTGGCAAACGCAAGTTCCTGCGCGTGGTTTCCGCGTAGCGCAGGACCCTGGCAGCAAAAACGCGGCGGCGCAGAGAGATGCAGTTGACACAGCTTCCTCTAACCTAGTGTACGGCGCAGCCGCGCAACCTGCACGCGACGGCGGTGTTACATTTTTGGCAGCATTGCACCGCCCAAGTGACCAATTATCGAAACCAAGAAACTCTGTGCACCTCTGCCTCTCTGCGTCACAGATGATGCAGCGCTCAGCGCAGAGAAGCAGCCAGCAAGCGAAGGAGAAAAAAACCATGGGATTGTTTAGCGGTAAGAAGGGGCTCGTCTTTGGCGTGGCCAACAAAAACTCAATTGCGTGGGGTATTGCCCAGGCGCTGCACAGCGAAGGTGCCGAGTTGGGCTTTTCCTATGCCGGCGAGATTCTCAAGAAGCGCGTCGAACCGCTGGCTGAGAGCATCGGTGCATCCTTCGTAGAAGAATGTGACGTCACCAGCGACGAAGCTATCGACAGCCTTTTTGTGAAGGTGGAGGCGCACTTCGGCAAGCTCGACTTCCTGGTGCATTGCATTGCCTTTGCGCCGAGCGAGGAACTGGGCGGTCGCTTCGTCAACACGAGCCGTAACGGATTTCGCATTGCGCTGGACATCTCCTGCTACAGTCTCATTGCCCTGGCTCGCCGCGCCCAGCCCCTCATGCTTGGCGGCGGCGCCATGGTTGCCCTGACCTACTTTGGCGCCGAGAAGGTGACACCCAACTACAATGTCATGGGTGTGGCCAAGGCTGCGCTGGAGGCATCGGTGCGCTATCTGGCGTGGGACCTGGGCAAGGACAACATCCGCGTCAACGCGATCAGCGCCGGCCCCATCAAGACGCTAGCTGCATCGGGCGTCAGCGGCTTCCGCAAGAGCCTCGCCTACGTAGGCAAGGTGGCGCCCATGGGCAATGTCGACCAGGAGGACGTCGGACAGGCCGCCGCCTTCCTGCTCAGCGACCACGCCACGCGCATTACGGGTGAAGTTCTCTACGTCGATGGCGGCTACAACATCATGGGTGCACCCGATCCGTCCCTCATGGATGGGGATGCCAAGGGCGAGTAACGGCCACAGGCGCGACAACGAACCATCAAGAACCAAAACAAGCGAAGGAACAGACGCCTGGAAGCTGGCTGCATAGTTCCAGTTGATCGAGCCGGCGTTCACACCCTAGGAGCGATCTGGCGGCATCGTGCAGCCCGTCCACACTGCCTGGCGTTCAAGGATCAACTTGTCTTGTGGGACACGGCTGCCAGCTGGGTTGTCGACAACGGGGGTGCCGGCTGCCTCCAGCCCAGCGAAGTGCAGGGCGCAGGAGAGACCTCGTCGTCGACCACGCTACGCACGGCTGCGCTCGCAATGGTGCGCTGCGTGGAGCGTATTGCGCACGCTCCTACACCGTAAAACTGCATCCATCCCAATCTAGGCGGTGCTGATGATGGCGTTGATCAGGTCACTAAAGATGAACTGGTGAATCGGATAGAGGGAATACCAGTAGAGCATGCCGAAAAGGCCGGTAGGTGCAAAGAGCGCAGTCTGGATCAGCCGGGTGCCGTTGCCTTCCGGCCGCGTTTCCCATTGCAGCCAAGCCCGGCCCGGCACCTTCATTTCGGCACGCAGGCGCAGCAGGTACGGGGCAGCCACGGCCTCGACGCGCCAAAAGTCCAGCACCTCACCTGGGAGGAGTTGGGTGGGGTGACGGCGCCCGCGCCGCAGCCCGGGTCCCCCCACTGCTTTGTCCATCAGCCCACGCGTCTCCCATACCCACTCCCAAGCCAACCACCCCCGCTCGCCCCCTATGCTGCTGAAGCTGGCGAAAACACGCTCAGGTGGCAGCGAGGTGTAACGCGTGCGCACCTCGCGCATCATCCCCTCAGCGTCATTGAGCGTATAGGTCGTTTCGGCACCCAGCGCACCGCTCCAGCTTGTTTCGACATTGCCATGTTTGATACGCTCCAACGCCAGTTCGACCGCCTGCCGGTAGGAGATCGGCTGGATCGCCGGAAAGATACGGCGCGCATTGGCCGTGTCCCCAACAATCGAGTGGACGACGCCCTGCACCAGCGGCACAGCCAGCGTGTTGGGGATGGGCGTGACAAAACCCACCCACAGCGCCGCCAATGTCGGCGCCAACACAGGCACGGGCACAATGATACGGCGCAAGCCGCGTGCGGCGGCATACTGCTCCATCATCGCCTTGAACGTGATCGGCTCGCTGCCAATGTCGACAATGCCCTGTGGATCGCTGTCCAACGCAGCCAGCAGGTAGCTGAGCACATCGCGGATGGCAATTGGCTGCACTGTATTGAGCACCCATTTGGGTGTTACCATCATGGGCAGACGCTCCGTCAGATAGCGAACCATCTCAAACGAAGCGGAGCCAGAGCCGATCACCGGGCCGGCGCGAAACTCCGTGGTACGGCAGTAGCCGCGCAGGATGTCGCCCACCTCGGCGCGGCTGCGCAGATGCTCGCTCACATCGTTGGCATCGGGCAGTAGCCCGCCCAGATAGATGACGTGGGTCAGGTGACAAGCAGCAGAACCAAAAATCGCTGCACCCAAGCGATCGCGCTCGCGAAATTCGCTGCCAGCGCCCATCGCATGAACCAGGTAGTAGGCTACATCCATGCTATCTACAGCAGCAGTAACGCTGGCCGGATCGAGCATATCGCCAGTAGTCACTTCCACTTGCGTCGCCCAGGGCCGCCCAGCAATACGCTGTGGATCGCGCACGAAAACACGCACCTGATGGCCACGCTCCAGCAACCGTGGGATGAGGCGCCCCCCCACATATCCAGTTGCACCCGTCACCAAAATACGCATATGCTACCTTTGCTCCTTTTTGAGGAGCATACCATATTCTTCGTTTCGCGCGGAAAAATACACGAACCAGGAGAGCGACGCACGCGGAGTAGCGGAGTCGTCGGATGGGGAGCACATTCTTACCAATGAACGAAGAAAAAAGGCCAAGCTGCGGGCGCGGGGTCAACCGATTCGACGCGCCAGGTATGCCTGCGTCAATTCAGCTTCTGGTGCAGCAAAGAATTCATCTGCTGGCGCCTGCTCGACCAACTCCCCCATCCACATGAAGAGCACGTAGTCGGCCAGGCGCCGCGCCTGTTCGATATCGTGGGTGACCATCACCACCGTGTAATGGCTGCGCAGGCTGTCAAGCAGTTCTTCGATGCCTCGTGCCGAGATCGGATCGAGGGATGCAGTGGATTCATCGCACAGGAGAATCTCCGGCTGGACGGCCAGCGTGCGCGCCAGGCAAAGGCGCTGCTGTTGCCCGCCCGACAGGCCAGTCGCCGGCGCCTTGAGGCGATCCTTGACCTCGTTCCACAGCCCGACCGCCTGCAGTTGGACTTCGACAGCTTCGGAGATCGCACGCTTGTTGCGCCCTTGCAGACGCAGGCCATACGCTACGTTGTCGAAGATCGACATGGGCAGGGGAAAGGGTTTCTGTGCCAACAGGCCGATACGGCTGCGCACTTCTGTCACGTCGACGCCCGACGCGTAGATATCGTTGCCATCCAGGAGAACGCTGCCGGCGACGCGCACACTTTCGTTCAGGTCGAGCAGGCGATTCAGGCTCTTGAGCAGCGTACTCTTGCCACAGCCCGACGGCCCGATAATCGCTGAAATCTGTCGCGCCGGGAATGCAACCGAAACGTCTTTGAGCGCCTGTTGGTGGCCATACCAGACATTGAGGTGCTTGACAGTGAGCGAATACATACATCGACTCCTCTCCATAAAAGCACTGCGAGAGTAAAATTTTCCTATCGGACCACGTAGCGGCCCATCTTGCGCAGCAGCAGATGGGCCGTCAGACTGATCGCCAGGATGATAATCGTGAGCACCAGAGCCGACGCGTACGCGCGCGACTGCACAGTTGGGAAAGGCGTGCCCAACTGAAAAAAGACAGCTAGAGGCAGCGACGCGACCGGCTGCAGAAGCGACGTAGGCATATTGTCCGTGTAGCCGGCTGTGAAAAGCACCGCTGCTGCGTCGCCGATGCCGCGGCCGAAGGCGAGCAAGATTGCGGTGAGCAGACCGGGAAGCGACTGGCGCAGCAGCAGCCCGGCCATCTCCAGCCGCGTCGTACCCAGAGCAAAGCCGGTTTCCTGGAGTTGGCGCGGCGCCATCGCCAACACCTCGTCGAAGGCACGTGCCAGAATCGGCAATACGACAAAACTCAGTGTGATGATGCCGGCTAGCAGCGAGGCGCGCAGTCCCAGAAAAATCATCAGTGCAAAGCCGAATGCACCGTAGACAATGCTCGGAATCCCCCACATAATATCTAGTGTCAGGCGCAGCCAATTCGTCGCGCGGCTGTAGCCCAGATAGGCATGCAAATAGAGCACCAGCGGCACGGACAGGCAGGCGGCCACGACGGTTGCGCCTAGTGCAAGCAGGAGCGACCCTACGATGGCGTTGGCAATGCCGCCCCCGCCGCCGAGGTAAAAGCTGCCGCGCGGCGGCTGTGTGATCATTTCGATACTCAACGCGCCGATGCCGCGCCAGCAGATCACCGCCAGAATCATGCCCAGCGCCAACGCAGCACCGATCATGCATAGCCGCATGATCGCAACGAAGATGAGTTCCTCAGCATGGCGGCGTTTGAGGCGCAGCGAGACAACTGGAGGATTGGGGGGGTGAAGAGTGGGTTGTCTGGCTGCTACTCTCTCACTCACTACTCTCTTGGTCGCTTTCGCGTTCATAACTTGTTCTCCTGCTTCACCAGGCGGTTGATGACCAGGCGCGCCAGCACGTTGAAAAACATTACAACGATCAGCAGGATCAGTGCAGCAGTCATCAGCGCCGAGTCATAGAGCGGCACCGACATCATTTCGCTGTAGTTATTTGCGATCAACGCGGGCAGCGGGTAGGCGCCATCGAAGATCGAGCTGGGCGCCTTTGGGACATTGCCGACGACCATCATCACAGCCAGTGTCTCGCCGAAGGCGCGCGAACAGCCGAGCACCACGGCTGCCAGAATCCCGGGCAATGCGGCGCGCCGCACAATGCACTTCGTCGTCTCCCAGCGCGTTGCGCCCAATGCCTGCAACGTCTCGCGCATTTGCTGCGGCACGCTGCGCAGCACTTCCTCAATGACAGCAACCATCAGCGGATAGGCCATCACCGCCAGCACGAAGCCGCCCGCCAGCACTCCATAGCCGCTGGGATTGCTCTGCCGAAAGAAGGGGAACATCTGTCCCAACGCACCGTTCGCCATCGGCCCGATCTGCTCACGGATCAATGGGACAATGAACAGGATGCCCCACAGCCCATAAACAACCGACGGGATGCCCACGAGCAGGTCGATCAGGGGCTTGAGCCAGTTGCGCGTGCGCATCGAGGTGTACTCCGCCATATAGACACCACTGAGGATGGCAGGCACAACTGCGATCAGCATCGCCACCGCAGTGACGACGATGCTGCCCGCAATGAAGGGCCACAGCCCGAATTGTCCTGCAGTAGGATGCCAGGCTTGGCTGCTGAACAATTCCCAGACGCCCACCTGCCGCACAATCGGCAGTGCGCGCAGCGCCAGCGTCCCCCCCACAGCGACAAGCAGCAAGATGACAAACCACTGTAGGGACTGCATCGATCGGAGCGCGAGGGTGTCGAGCAGGCGGCGGCGTAGCAAGCTGTTGGCGACCTTTGCCGTGCGTGCCCTGGTCAGAATCGCCAAGCTTTCTTCACGCGTCATGGAATCCTCCCCTCCGGATACCGTTCTGATACCGGATGCAGGCCAATGGATGGGTGCGACTACAAGTCATCGTGAGTAGAGAGATGGGGGAATCACTCTACTCACGATGCAGGCCAATGGGTGAGGGCAACTAAGTCATCTCCCCTATTGGCATGGAGCCGATCAAAGCATTCGGTCGAAATTATTCGAGATCAGCCAATGCAGCATCGATCTGTTGCTGGGTCAGTGGCACATAGCCCGCCTGGGCGACATACTGCTGGCCGTCGGTCAAAATCCAGCGATAGAAGGCCTGGATCGTTGGGCTGGCTTCGCCTTTGGTGACCAGATAGAGTTCGCGCGCGGGCGGGAAAGGGTAGGCGCGGCGCTTGATCCCATCGACCATATCAGGCTTGGTGGCGTAGAAATCTTCGTCGGGGTCGACGGCACCGTTGCCGTTCAGGTCAATCGGGATCACGCGTAGCCCAGCCACCGGACTGCCGGTAGCCAAATCGTAGGCGAAACCAATATTATTGTAGCCAACTGCGAGTTTATCCTGGCGCACACTTTCAGCCAACCCGGGATCGGCGTTGACGGCGATGCCCTTCAATTCTTCCTGTGCTGTGCCGCCGGCAAAGCGCGCCCACATCTCACCGGCGCCCGATGCGTCCGAACGCGTGTAGACGTTGATGGGGTCACTACTGCCGTTGCCCAGCCACTGATCATAGGTGGTGATGGTCTGATCGATCCAGATACCCCGTGCGCTCTCTGGCGTAATACCTACAGCGAGAATCTGCGCTAGATATGGATTGTCAGCGTTGACCGTACCCACGACTGCATCAATGACGACCGGTACCAGCACAGCGCCCTGCGCCGTTTCCTCTGCGCGCACAGCGCGCGAGAGCATGGCGATATCGACTGCACCGCTCAGCACATCCGTCATCCCTTTGCCAGCGCCACCGCCCTGGATATCAAAGCGTACATTCGGGTTAACCTTCTGATATTCCTCCGTCCACAGGCTGACCATCGGCAGCAGTGCGAAAGCGCCAGAAATGCTGATGGTATCTGAGGTAGATGCAGCGGATGGCGCTACACCGACACAACCCGCCAGCGGTGCTGCCACGAGAGCAAAGACAAAGAATAGTTTGCTAAACAGTGTTCTACGCACGATGAATTCTCCTTTTGGTAGAGCGCAGGCTCCTGAGTGTAGCGCTCATGGGGTTTTGTTTACAGAGCAACAATGCTCGCACCTTCGATGCATCCGGCGCCATCTGCCGCATGACAGCAGAAGCAAATTCGCCGTAGCGTTCTGCACAGAGCGCCACCATGTCGTAGCGGTGGGTAGCGACCTCTTCGACGATTTGGGGGATGCAGTCGCCCTGGCGCAGGCGCAACCGTGGCTCGACGCCATGAGCCATGACCCGCCTGACTGCTGCGGCCAGATGACGTCCAGGCTGGCTCTCTGGATCGAGCAGGCTGAGCAGGTCGCCGGCTGGTGCTGCAGTCAAGGCGAGTAGCGTCAAATCTGCAGCCTCAGAACGGGCAATGCCCGCAGCCCACGATAACGCCTGCATGTCGGCGCCATGTCCGCGCAGCACCACCAGCACACCGGTAATAGGTGCGTCGTCAGTCGCTGCCAACAGCAGCGAGGTGGGGGTGCGCAGCACAAAATCTGACCAGGAGGAAGCGTCGATCATCGACAGGGCGGCCAGCCGGCTGTGGCTGGCACCTGCAGCGGCCAGCGTCGCTGCAGCGCTGATCTCGGGCGACTCGATACAGGTGCAGCCGCCGTCCTCCTCTGTCGTCAGTACCCTTGCCAGCCGCATTAGCAGTGCAGTATCGGCGACGCCCGGCGCATGCAGCAGGATGTGCGGCGGATTGTCGGCCACTGCCGCTGTCAGCGCTGCGACTCGCTGGAACGCCTGCTGCAGAACATTTTCGCTGATCTGCACCGACACGATTTCAGCTTCGAGCAGGCTGGCCAGCATATCGCGTGCAGCGGTGTTGTGTGGATAGACCATTGCCACGCTGACGCGTGCGTCCTCGCGTGCCAGCGGCAGCACCTGATGATAGCGGCACAGTCCCAGCGGCACGCGCTCCAACAGTTCGGTATCGAGTTCGATTCTTGTCAGGTCAGAAATAGTCAACAGCATAGATACCTCAGCTTGCCTTCAGGATAGCGTGCCGAAGTCACAGGGATGGTCGCGCAGTGGTAACAAAGCGGTAACAACTTCCAGAGGACGTGGACTCTCACAAAGCAGTTTTTGTCACTGAGCGCCGCCCGTAGAGCGATTTGGCAGATCCCTCCACAAGACAGGCGGCGATTGGCGCGCGGCTGGACTAGTAAACATGGACCTAAGTCAATCGGTAGTGATGGAGCAGCGCAGCATGTAGAGCGATTTGGCAAATCGCTCTACAAAACCGCCGGCGGATTGGCGCCCATCTGTACTAGGCAGTGAATGCGTAGCCGACACCGGGCACGGTCTCGATGGTTTCGCCCTGCTGCAGAGTCTCCAGCTTGGCGCGCAGGCGGTAGACAAGTTGTTTGAGCATGGCACGACTGGCGCCATCGACGCCCCACACCGCCTGGATCAAGGCATCCGCCGTGAGTACATGGCCGGCGTTGCGCATGAGTACCTCGAGCAGTTGTACTTCCAGATCAGTCAACCGTACAGCATCGGCGCTCGCCCAACGCACCTCATGCCGCGTCGTGTCCAGCGTCCAACCGTCGCATTCAAGCAGGCTGGGGGTGGGCGTTGTTCCAGCGCGGCGCAGCACAGCGCGAATGCGCGCAACCAGTTGCGCCGGACTGAAAGGCTTGACGATGTAATCGTCAGCGCCCAACTCCAACGCCTGCACGATGACCTCGTCGTTACTGCGCACGCTGAGGATGATGATCGGCGTTGTCCCCTGGCTGCGGATATGCCGGCAAACTGTGAAACCATCCTGTTTGGGCAGATTCAGATCGAGCACAATCAGCGCGGGTCGCGTTGCAGTATAGGCGTCGATGGCAGAGGCACCGTCGTACAGGGGGATCATCTCAAAGCCTGCGCGCCGCAGCGTGAAGCAGATCACATCCGACAACGCCAAATCGTCCTCGACCAGGAGAATTTTCATTGTGTTTCTACCCTGAACCCACTGGATGCAGGCAAGGCCCGTATGATGTCACCGGCAGTTCAAACCAGAAGATCGAGCCACCACCGGGACGCTCGTCTACATCTATACAGCCGCCATGTGTCGTGATTGTCGTCTTGGCAACGTACAGACCCAGGCCGACGCCGTATTGCTCGTGCGCATCGTCATGATGGTGCACGAAACGCCGAAAAATTTCGGCACGCTGCCCAGGAGCGATGCCAGGGCCACGGTCGGCAACGGCGATGCGCACCGTCTTGCCGGCCTCACCAGCGTGCTGAGAGATGCTCACTTCGATGGGAGCACCAGCAGGGCTATATTTGCTGGCGTTGCTAAGCAAGTTGATGAGCACCTGCGTCAGTTGTGTGGCATCGCCTTTCACAGGCGGCGGTAGAGCCGGCAAATCCAGGATCAGCGCCTGCTGCCGACGTTCGAAGAGGGAGGCCACGACACGGATGGCATCCGACAGAACGCCGTTCAGATCGACATCGTCCAGATGCAGCACGAACTGCCCCGCCTCAATCGTGCTGCTGGTAAGTAGATTGTCGATCAAGGTCTGCAGCCCAACCACGCTGCGATATGCCGGACGCAACAACTGGCGCGACTCAGCCAGATCGAGCGGATTTTCTTCGCTGACCAGCAGTTCCAGTGAAGCTCTCAGCGTGCTGAGCGGGGTGCGAAATTCATGTGAGATGCTCGATAGAAAGTAGGAGCGCAAGCGGTTATGCGCTTCTTCTTCGGTGACATCGCGCAGGATGAACGCGTTCAGGCGTCCGATTGCGTTGGGCTGTTGGATAGGCGTGGCACTCACAGCGACTGTGACCGTCTTGCCAGATCGTGTGCGCACTTCCAGCATCCGACTGTGGCCAGGGTGGGCAAGCAACTCCTCCACCGGGAAAGCAGCGCCGTCGGCCAGCGGTATCAGTGCATTCAGGGTTGTGTGGGTTGCAACAGCGAGCGGTGTCTCCAGAATTCGCGCCGCACCCGCAGAGACAAAGCGCACTGCACCCGCATCGTCGGCCGTGATAACGCCTTCGACAATCGACTGAATCAGCGCATCCAGCGACTCCAATGCTGCGAACCGTTCGACCTGTGCCGACGCAACCGCTTCTTCGCTGCGGCGCAATACGGCAGTTACCGACCGATGCATGCGGCGCGCCCCGAGCAAGGCCCCCCCGATCAAGAGCATGGCGGAGATCGTCGTCGAAAGCGCCAGCAACGCCACGACACACCGATCTGCCGACAAGCACTCCAAGATGGACAGTGCGCTCTCCAGCCAGAGTTGTGCCGGCTCGTCCAGTCCCATGGCGGTGAAAGCTAGGGCGAATGCGCCGCCGGCGCTGTCGACTATCTGGCGTCGATCCTTGATCACAGTCTCTCCTGCGGGCAGACTGCCAGGCATGGTTGAGTCGACTGGGTCTCGTGTGAGTACGTGCCCCCCTGGAGGTCGATTGAGCGGGATAGAGAGGAGCACGATCGCCATGCTGGCAACGATCACGCGGACGCCCCAGTGGGAATGCAACGGGTGGAGATGCACGAGTACGCTCTTCCGGGTGTGTTTGATACGACCGGCGCCAGAGTTAAATTGGCTGCTGCACATACCAGCATTGTAGCGCATCCTTTGCATATCCGGCGGGTCGCTTGACGCATCGGGAGGTGACGCAACCTTGCGAACGGAGTTTCCTTTGATTTGCCGAGCTATGATCACTCGGTGAGCAGGCTGGCATATTCGCAAGAGACAACCAAGTCCTATCTCCTCTGGAATCTCTGCGGCATCGTGCCTACAGCGCCTCCAACAGGTTCTCCGGCTTGCAGGGGCAGTGGGTCCATTCTGCCCCTGCAGGAAATGCTGGAGAGGTCAGGTAGCCTCAAGGAACAAAGCCATCGCTCAGGGCAGCCAGAAAGGCAACAATTGCAGCCTCCTCTTCGGCAGTCAGCCCCAGATTGCCGAGTTCAGCGCGGTTGATGTTTTCTAGCACCTCTGCTTTTGGCCAACAATTCATCGCCAGTGCTTCGGCCTCGGTTGTGAACCAGTCTGCGCACTGGGGAAGGATGTCGCGTGTGTTGTAGAAGTGAACGATCCCCTTGAGGCTCTTGAAGTAGCCATTGTGGCCGTAAGCTTTCACGATACAGTTGGGGTTGTCGGGCTCCGTCTCGCAGGAATTCAGCGCAACGTTGCGCAGCGTCGGCACTTTATGCTTGCCGAGATTCGCTGCGGCGAAGGCTGCATAGTCAGATCGCGACGCCAGGAATCCGCCCAGGCCAGAATCGATCCAATCAAAGCCATCCGGGTTGAAATCCGTCATGGCGTAGAAAGGATTCTCTGGATTGCGCGGAAGCCCCAGATTGTCGAAGGTGTAGTCAGTGAAGAGCGCACTCTGGCCGTTACTGATATGGCAGCGATGACACTGTCCTTTGCCGCGGAACAGGGCGTATCCCGTCTGCTCCTGTTTGGTCAGCTTGACCTTGCCGGCATAGGAAAGGTCATACTTGGAGGTGAACGCATTGACCTCGGGCGACGCCTCATAGGCGGCAATCGAAAGCGCAATCGCATCATAGGCAGTAGCCCCGTTCGGCTCGGCACAGATGCTGCTTCCCCAGACTTCCTTGAACAGGTCGCCATAGGAGCTGCCACAGACTCGATTTACCACGTCGGTCGCAGTAGGCAACGCCTGCTCCAAGGGATTCAGGAAAGGTCCCTGTGCCTGGTCGGCCGCCGGGCTGCCCAGCCTCTCACCCGTGGCACGTCCATCCCAGAAATTGCCGCCGACGAAGTCCCCTTTCTTGTCAAGATGGAAAATGGGGCTGAAGGTGGCATAGGCGGCCGCTGGCGGTTTGCGGTTGCCAAAATGACCGGGTATGGAACCTTCGTACACCGTACCGTGGGCGTTGATGGCAGAGTGCGGCCCCGTCCAGCCCGCTGCAGGATCATGGCAGGAAGCACAGGACTGATTGCTGTTGATCGAGAGATTTTGATCGAAGAAGATGGACTTTCCGAGCGTCTGCCCAGGCGTCAGCGCGTCCTGGGCGCCCACTATTCCGGCAACTGCGGCATTTGCGGCAAACGCCGCAAGCACTAGAAACAGAATGAGCATGAGGGTTCTAGCATTCATAGGTGTCTCCCTGAGTGTAGTGGGGGATAAGCCCTTGCTCTGCAAGTTTGCTGATCCCCCTGCCATCTAGGCCTTGACAGGCCTACGACAATACGGGGTACCCAGCTTTGCACCGGCGGGACCCAACGCCAGCACGGCAACAGCCGAATGCGGCACTGACGGGGATTCCTCGTTGGTCTGCATAGATCGGTCTGCGTAGCTCAGGTTCGCCGGCCAGCGCGGCGGGGTGGCTGCAAGCCATGCAGGGTGAGAGGAACCGCTCTTTTCATTCTCGCGCCTGGAATTGGAAGAATCAATCAATGCAGGGACTATCGATTGGCGCCGGTCGCCACGCCATACTCAAA
>CAIRNL010000565.1 GCA_903879975.1 uncultured Chloroflexota bacterium
CCCAGGTATGTGCTTGGTAAATGTGCAAAATGGAACAAACAACAGCTAAGTCTAGCGGTACGACGCAACCTGCGTCAAGCTGTCAGGGATACAATTGACCACCGAATTGCAGTCGTTTGATGCGCATGCATCTATCCGGGAAGATGATACCGCGCTGTCCGAAGCGGCGCGCCGCCTCGCTGCAGCCGACTTTCTCATCTCCCCTGAAGGAGCCGCAGCGCTGGCCACACTCGAGGCACAAGACCTCGATGAGACGCACACACTCCAGATCCTGACGGCGCTGCGCCGTACCCTGCCGCCTGATCTGGCCGGCGCCGTGCTGACCCAGGCGCGTTTGCGCCGGCGTGCACTCGCCAAGTTCCCGGCGGCAAATCGTATGTTTTTCACCGCTGAGTCGCTTGAACAGGCCAGTGGCTGGGAACCGGCTATGCAGCGCGCTGCACAGATCGATGCGCTCGCTTCGGCTGGCTTTGTGCTGGATCTGGGCTGCGGCATTGGCGGAGACCTCATCGCCCTGGCCCAGTTTCGTCCGGTACTGGCTTATGAATTCGACCCTGTGCGGGCACGTTTTGCTGCGGCCAACGTTGCTGCGCTCGGGCTTGCTCACCGTGTCACGGTCCGGACGGCGGACTGGACTGCCGAGCAGCGGGCGAATCGACTCCCCGCCGCCGCTGCTGCTTTTGCGGACCCGGCGCGCCGCAGCAATGGCCGTCGGATTTTCAGTCTCCATACAATGCAGCCGCCGTTGAGTGAATTGCTCATGCTAGCCGAACAGGTCGCGGTGCTGGTTGTCAAGATTATGCCGGGCGTGTCTTACGCAGAAGTGCCGCCCGGTTGTTGCGTTGAGTTTGTCAGTCATAACAGCACCTGCAAGGAAGCTGTACTCTGGCTCGGGCGCACGGACACTCCGGCGCGCTGGGCATCAGTGCACCAGGCGGACGGCTGGCACATGCTGGCAGCCGACAGCCGTACACCGCCGTGCGGCGAGGTGCGCGCCGGAATGGTGCTCTACGAACCCGATCCAGCCGTCATCCGTGCCGGCGCACTTGCGCCCCTCTGCGCTCGCGTCGCCGGTCATCTGCTCGACCGCACAATCGCCTATATCGTTGCCCCTGTCCACCGGCCTGAGCCGCTGGCTCAGACCTTTGCCATCGATGAGATCCACCCCTTCAGCTTGAAGACACTGAATCGCCGATTACACGCGCTGGGTATCGGCACGGTGGAACTGCTCAAACGTGGCTTTCCTCAGGAACCGGAAACGCTGCGGCCCCGCCTTCGTTTGGTGCAGGGCGGGGCCGCAGCTACGGTGATCCTTACGCAGCAAGATGGCCGGCACATCATGTTGATCGGGCGCCGGCTGACACGCTTCGGCACGTTGGCACAGCAAGACGGAGGCGGTCAATCATGATGAATAGCGATGCGTTGAAGGCGGCAGTCGAACTGGCGCAGCAACTCGGCGCTGCGCTGGCGGCACACAACCTGACCTGTGCCAGCGCCGAAAGTTGCACGGGTGGGCTGATTGGCCACCTGATCACCGAGGTCCCCGGCAGCTCGGCCTATTTTGCCGGCGCTGCCGTTGTCTACAGCTATGCAGCCAAAGAGCGTGTGCTCAACGTCGAACACGCAACGCTGGCGCGCTGCGGTGCCGTATCAGCTGAAGTGGCCGCGCAGATGGCACAGGGCGCGCGGCGGCTGTACGAGGTGGATGTCGCCGTGAGCGTGACCGGTATCGCCGGCCCTGGCGGCAGTCTGCCTGGCAAACCGACCGGCACCGTCTACCTGCATGTCAGTGGTGCGGTCGGCTATGAGCGCAGTGCACATCAGGTCTGGCCAGGTGACCGCAGCGCCAACAAGTTGCTCAGTGCAGTTGAGGCGCTGCGCATGGTGCTTGACTACGTTGCTGCGCAGGGATGAAGTACAATGACCGCATCGAACGGCAGATGCAGCGGTCGACCCGCCCTGGCAGGCTTGGCGCGCACAATCATGGTGCAGAGATGGAGTGAATGATGATGAAAGAAGTGCTGGTCGATGAGCCGGTGGATGCCCTGGTTCGGGTCATGCCCAATGGGGATGTACGGCCGACCTCATTTGTGTGGCGCGACCGCACACGGTATGTGGGCAACATCGGCCGCAGTTGGGAAGAACGCGTCGTCGGTCAACTCGTGCGCTGCTATCTCATCCAGGCCGTGGACAAAAACACTTTCGAGTTGCACTGGGACGCCGGCCAGAATACCTGGACGTTGCACCGCGCCTGGCTGCACGATCAGGTTGCCTGAGGCGGG
>CAIRNL010000566.1 GCA_903879975.1 uncultured Chloroflexota bacterium
TCGTCGAGATTTTTTGTACAAAGAGGCTGGGGAAAATGCGTGCACAACAGGGAATAACTTTGGGGAAGGTGGCACTTCGACCGAGGTGCGGCTGCTGTATTTAGTGGGCAGCGGCTGGCACCCTACAAACGTGGGGAAGGAGTCGACAGTCCTGGGGAGTGTTCTCCACAGTTATCACCACAACTCGTCGCGTTGTTCTCCACAGTTTTTCGACAGTATTTTCTCTGCTATCCCGAAAAGAATCAGCCAAAAGTCTGGTGGACTACCCCCAATATCTAGTACAATATCCAAGATATCTTTTGATATTTAGGTGCGATTTTGGATATCATGGCACAACTACCCCGCAAGGATTCGAGCGAACCGAATCGGCATGCTCAACCCGCAACGAACGAAGGTGTTGCGGCGATTCCTGTGGCCAGCGTCGATGCAGGCGGCACGGTATGTGCCGTCAATGAACCCTTCTGTGCTCTTCTTGGCTGCGATGTGGAAGAAGTACTTGGCAAGTCGCTCCGTCAATTGGGTGATTCGGAGTTTGGCAACGCGTTAGCCAGCATTCCGTTCGAGTATATCTTGAACGAGCCGAAGCCGCGTGCACTCTCCTTCTACGCAGGGCAGCTTGAAGGTCAGGACCTCCAGATTGTCTGCTCGGTTGCCCACCTGGCCGGGGATGCACCGGCGCAGGTGTTGCTGGCCGTGCGCGCAGGCCAACGTGCAGCTGCGCCGTTCCCAAACGCTGGTGCGGGGGATCAAGCGCCAGGGGCGGCAGAGAACGGTGTGGAGATCGTCGACGGGTTGCGGGATGTGTTCGGCATGAGCCTGGCCAGCCGCGCGCTGCGTCGCATGCTCGATCAGGTGTTCGACCAGGCGCAGCGCGTCCTCGGCGTCAACGCCATGGCTGTCTATGCGCCGTTTGCGTTGCACATGGGCTTTGTCCGTTCTGGGAAGGTGATCTACGCCAGCGATGAGACGACCGAGTCTTTGCTGGCGACACAGTCGTTGTTGGACCGCACTGTACTGACTGCGCTGGCTGACGGGCAGAGCCATGTGTATTGCATGGGCGCCAATAGTTCAGAGGCTGCAGCAGACCTGCCGGTTTCGTGGCTGGTTGCGCCGATGCAGGTAAACAAAGATATTATCGGGCTGACCGTTTTTTTGTTTGCGCAGCCCGTTGAATTGCCGCCGAATGTCGATGAACTGGTTGTTTCGCTCGCCCAACAGGCCATGGTGGCCTACGGCGCCGATCGATTGCAGCATCTAGCGGGTACAGCGGCCGCGCTACACGAACGCGAACGGCTCGCCCGTGAAATGCATGATGCGGTCATGCAGTCAGTTTACAGCCTTACGCTGTTTGCCGAGGCTGGGCGCCGTCTTGCCTCCATGGGACAGATTCAGCGTGTCGAGGATAACCTGCAGATGCTGAGTAAAACGGCGCAACAGGCACTGAGCGAAATGCGACTGTTGCTCTACGAATTGAAGCCCGCTGTTCTGGAGCAGGCTGGCCTTGTGGAGGCGTTGCGCCAACGGCTGGATGCCGTGGAGCGGCGCACCGGTATGACTGTTCGTCTGGAGGTCGAGGGGGTCCCACAACTGGCAGCGCCGCTGGAGGACGGCCTGTACCGTGTCTGCCACGAAGCGCTGAACAACACGCTGAAACATTCATTGGCAACCGAAGTGACCGTGACACTGCGTGTCGAGGAGGAGATCGCACAACTCCAGATCTGCGATAATGGAATTGGGTTCGATCTGGGTAGCCCGCGTGCTCTCAACGGCGAAGGGATAGCGATCATGCGCGAGCGGGTGCGCCGCATGAATGGGAAATTGACGATCGAAAGCGTTGCTCAGCAAGGTACATGTGTGAATGTTCTGTTGACGCTCCCCCGCCAATTCGGCGTTGGTGCATAGAGGAGTGGTCAGCCTAATGATGGGAGGAAGATGTGGCTAATCATAAGAGTATTCGAGTCCTGATTGCGGACGATCATCATGTCGTGCGTGGGGGGTTGCGCTCGCTGTTGGAGACTGAGGAGGGGATCGAAGTGGTTGGCGAGGCGTCTGATGGCGTTGAGGCCGTGCTGAAGAGCCGTGCCCTGGAACCGGATGTCCTGTTGCTTGACCTGGTCATGCCGCGCAAGAACGGCATCGAAGCCATTCAGGATATCAAGCACGAGAATCCAGA
>CAIRNL010000567.1 GCA_903879975.1 uncultured Chloroflexota bacterium
CTTCCCCGCCGATCCTGATGGCATCCTGCCCCTCACCGATACCGAGTGGTTCGCGGACGATGCGGCCAACCGCGTGGTCGAGTTCCTTGCGGTCGCCTGGGATGCGACCCATCTGGAAGAGAACGTCACCTTCCTGGCCGGCAACCTCTCGCCCAACAAGAATGAGTCGAGCCGCGAGACCATCCGTCGCTACCTCTGCGACAGCTTCTTCAAGGACCATCTGCAGAGCTACAAGCGGCGGCCCATCTACTGGCTCTTCTCTAGCGGCAAACAGAAGGCCTTCCAGTGCCTGGTCTATCTTCACCGCTACAACGCGGGCACGCTGGCGCGCATGCGCAGCGAATATGTCATCCCCCTGCAGGGCAAGATGGCCGCCCGCCTGGAGCAGTTGCAGGGCGACATCCAGGCGGCGACCTCCACGGTGCAGAGCAAGCGGCTGACCCAGGAGCGGGTCAAGCTGGCCAAACAGCAGGTGGAATTGCTGGCCTTTGACGAGAAGCTGCGCCACTATGCGGACATGCGCATCACCCTGGACCTGGACGACGGCGTGAAGGTCAACTACGGCAAGTTTGGCGATCTTCTGGCCGAGGTCAAAGCCGTCACTGGCGGCATGGCGGAGGATGCATGAAAGCAGAACAAGTCGATCAGGCCCTTAAACAGAAGTTTGTCAACGAAGGTGCACGGCTCGTCTTCTGGCACGACGAAAACGGCGAGTTCGCCGAGTATGTCGCCGCCGGCTTGCCGGACGACATGGCCGCCGTCCAGGTGCTCGATCTGACCCAGGTGGGCGGCTTCTCCGCCAAGCTGCGTCTGGAACGAGAGGATCCCCGCGGCCAGTATCTGGTCTACAGCCAGGGTGAGCTGCCCCCCGTCGAGGAGGACTGGCTGTTGGACATCCGCCTCTACAGCGCCCAGTTTCACGCCGACATGGCCAGCATCTGGTTGCAGGAGTTGGGGCTGAGCGGGCTCGCCCTGCGGGACCATCTGAAGGCCCGGGAGCCGTTTCTGCGCAGCCAGGATCGGCGCAAGAAACTGGCCCGCCTGGTCAGCCCCCAGGAGGACGCGGCCAGCCTTGACCTGAAGATGATGGCGGTGCTGGTGGGCAGCCCAGTCGCCACACCCTTCGCTGTGCTGCGCGGTCTCTGCCACGACGCGCTGCAAGCGGATCAGTTCGATCTGACAGAGGAGCCTGAACTCATTGCGACCTTTGCGAAGATGGAGTTGCTGGATCGCTTCTGGACGCTGATGTGGGACGAGTTTGGCTACACCGCTGACCCGCCCAGCGTAGCCGGTCTGCTGCGCAAGCTTTTTGTCTCTGAGTTCATTCACCAGGCCGACGGCGCCAAGATGGATTCGCTACTGCAACATCGCCTGCCGGCCAAGGGCGGGCGCAACGCAGTCGTCTTTCTCACCCAGTGGCGCGACTCCAGTGGCAACGCGGTCAGCTACGACGCGGCCGCAGCCGCAATCGCCAAAGAGCAGAAGATCAGCGAGTCGCTGGCCGAGTACACCGTCGAGAGCATTCAAGATGTCTACACCTTCTGGGATGCGGAGCGGCGGGTCATCGCCAGCCTGAAAGATCGGCTGTTGAGCGAAATCCAATCTGTCAACGTTGAGTCCTTTGCGGCAGTTGCCAGCGCCCGCAAGGCGGGGTACTGGCTCAGCGGTCCCGGCAGCCAGGCGCCCGAGCGCCGTGCCATGGCCGATGCCTACGATGCCATCGTGGCGGCTGCGGAACTCTTCGCACTGCGCACCGAACATCAGCACGCCCTGAGCTTTGGAACGCCGGACGCGCTCCTCGCCGCCTATCAGAAGGAACTCCATCGTTTCGATCGGCTTTACCGGCGCTTCTGCACCCAATCCAAAGCTGCTCAAGGGCAGGGCTGGGATCTGCTCAAGACCCTGGCAGCAGAGGTCGAGCGGGTCTACGACCAGGGCTTCCTGGAGCCACTGGGCGTCGAGTGGAGCCGGTTGCTGGACGAAGGGTTTTTGGGTAAGTGGTCGTTGGATGGACTTCCGGCCCAGCAAAACTTCTATTCCGACAACATCCGCCGCCACCTGGTCGGGGCGGAGCGCAGGCGCGCCTTTGTCATCATCAGCGACGCCTTTCGTTACGAGGCAGCCAGGGAACTGACCGAGGCGCTCAATGGCCGCTACCGGATGACAGCTGAGCTGTCGGCGATGCTGGGCGTGTTGCCCTCCTATACCGCCCTGGGCATGGCCAGCCTGCTGCCCCATCAGAGCCTCGCCTATAGCGCCAACGGCGATGTGCTGGTCGATGGCAAGCCTGTCGCCAGCACCGAGGCGCGCAGCAAGCAGCTCGCCGCTGTCCAGGGGATGGCCTGCCAGGCGAGTGAACTGCGCGTGATGAAACTCGAGGAGGCCCGGGCCTTCACGGAAGGCAAGCGCGTGGTCTACATCTACCACAATGTGATCGATGGCATGGGCGACAGCGCGTCCACCGAGGGCGAGACCTTCCAGGCCGTTGCCGCCTGTATCGATGAGTTGGCCGAGCTGGTCCAGTTCTGCGTGAACAAGTTGAATGCGGCCAAGGTCTGGGTCACCGCGGATCACGGTTTCCTCTTCCAGCAGGAAGCGCCCACCGCCACCGACAAGAGCAAGCTCAGCCATAAGCCGCCTCAAGCGTTGATCGCCAAGAAGCGCTATGTGATTGGACGCACTCTGGGGAACTCCCCCGAAGCCCATCACGGCTCCACCGCCATCACCGCCGGTACCGAGGACCAGGCGGAGTTCTGGATCCCGCGTGGGGCCAACCGGTTCCATTTCACCGGGGGGGCGCGCTTCATTCATGGGGGCGCCATGCCCCAAGAGGTGATCGTGCCGGTCATCACCGTCACCCAGTTGCGTGGCACAAAGATACCAGGCTCGCGCATCGAGAAGGTCTCGGTGCAGGTCCTCGGCGCCAACCACAAGATCACCACCCCGGTCTATCGCTTCGAGCTGATCCAGACCGAGGCGGTAAGTGAGCGCCGAAAGCCCATCACCCTGCGTGCCGCCATCTACGACGGCGTCCATCCGGTCACATCGGTGGAGAGCATCACCTTCGACAGCGCGTCGGACAGCATCGAGGAACGCAAGAAGTCCCTGCGGCTCGAACTGCGCACGGGAACCTATGACAAGACCACCCCCTACCGACTGGTGCTGCGGGACATCGAGAGTGACGCGGAGGTGCAGTCGGTGCCAGTTGTAATCGACAGGAGCTTTGACGATGACTTCTGAGCGCCAGGCAATGGCGAGTAACGACCTGAACAGGCTGCTCAACAAGCACTTTGCTGGGAAGATCGTGCGCAAGGACCTCACCAAATTGGTGAAAGAGGGTGCAAATGTACCGGTCTTCGTGCTGGAGTATTTGCTGGGGAGCTATTGCTCGTCGCAGGACGAGGCGGTTGTCGCCGAGGGGCTTCAGACCGTCAAGCGCATCCTGGCAGAGAACTTTGTGCGTCCTGATGAAGCTGAGAAGATCAAGTCGTTGATCCGCGAGCGAGGCACCTACAAGGTCATCGACAAGGTGAACGTCGAACTCAACGAAAAACGGGATGTCTATGAGGCGCAGCTTTTCAGCCTGGGCATCACAGGTGTAGTCGTCCCCATCGAGATGGTCAAGCAGTACGAAAAGCTCCTGGTGGGCGGCATCTGGGCGTTGGTGACGCTGGAGTATTTCTTCGAAGAGGGGCAAAAGAGTTCCCCGTTTTCCGTGCGGCAGCTCAAGCCCATCCAGATGCCCAACATGGACATGAACGAATTGTGGGCGGCCCGCAGTCACTTCAGCGCGGAGCAGTGGCTCGACGTGCTCCTCCGCGCATCGGGCATGGAGCCGACGAACCTTGACAAGCGCGTCAAGTGGCATCTGCTGGCGCGCATGATTCCCTTTGTGGAGAGCAACTACAACGTCTGCGAGCTAGGGCCGCGGGGTACAGGCAAGAGCCATCTCTACAAAGAGGTGAGTCCCAACAGCATCCTGATCTCGGGTGGGCAAACGACGGTCGCCAACCTCTTCTACAACCTGGCGCGCCGGCAGGTCGGTCTGGTGGGTGTGTGGGATGTGGTGGCCTTTGATGAGGTGGCCGGCATCCACTTCAAGGATCAGGACGGTGTCCAGATCATGAAAGACTACATGGCGTCGGGGTCTTTTGTGCGCGGCCGAGGATCCATCAACGCTTCTGCGTCGATGGTCTTCGTCGGCAACATTGACAATGTAAAAGCGCTGGTCAAAACGAGCCACCTGCTCTCACCCTTTCCGGAGGCGATGATCGACGCCGCGTTCTTCGACCGTTTTCACGCCTACATCCCGGGTTGGGAAATCCCCAAGATGCGGCCTGAGTTTTTCACCGACCAGTACGGCTTCATCGTGGACTACCTGGCTGAGTTTTTTCGGGAGATGCGCAAGCGCAATTTCAGCGATGCCATCAGCAAGTATTTCCGGCTGGGCCGGGAGCTGAACCAGCGCGACACCATCGCGGTGAAGCATACTGTGTCTGGGCTGCTCAAGCTGCTCTACCCCCACGAAGTGTACGACAAGGAGGCGGTCCGGGCCTGTCTTGAATACGCGCTTGAGGCGCGGCGGCGTATCAAGGAGCAACTGAAGCGCATCGGCGGCATGGAATTTTACGACGTGCATCTGAGCTACATTGACCTGGAGACGAACGAAGAAAAGATCGTCCGGGTCAAGGAACAGGGGGGCGATTCGCTGATCCCCGACGACCCGCTGAATCCCGGCTCCTTGTATACGGTTGGCCGGGGCAGCAGTGGGCATCTGGGCTTGTACCGCCTGGAAACCCAGGTCACGGCTGGGAACGGCTTGCTGAAGCTGTCGGGGCTTAGCTCGAACACAGCGGCCAGGGAATCGGTCAACGTGGGCTTCGACTTCTTCCGGGCCAATGCTGCGCGCATCCAGCCATCGTTGAAAGTAGGCGAC
>CAIRNL010000568.1 GCA_903879975.1 uncultured Chloroflexota bacterium
GTGCATTTCATCACAACCAAACAAAGAATTGCCGACGAAGCATGGCGGTCAGTATCGCCCACATCTCTCATGGGTCAGCAGATGGTCAGCTTCCTGGGGGTTGAGCGATTTGGACAATTGGCTCCAAAAACTAGACCATGAGCTTCAGCGAGAAGGTATACTCCATGGAGCATATAGAAATCCGAGCGATTGACTCAACGCATGACTTGGTCTACCATTGGGCAAACCTTTCCACACTTGCACAGAGCGCTACGGGCAGATTCACGACTGCCCGAGTGGTTCTGATGGATGACACATGCACAATAGCGGGAGAACCGCCAGAGACTGACGAGAGTTCTCAGAACATGATTCAACCTGACCACACTGTCTCTACCACCTGTCCCTATTGTGGCGTTGGCTGCAACCTCCACCTGCACGTCAAGGATGATTTCATCTTTCGCGTCACATCCCCCCATGATGCCATCGTCAACCAGGGCAACCTGTGCGTGAAAGGACGCTTCGGCTATGACTTCATGTATCATCCGAACCGTGTGACGACGCCACTCATCCGCAAGGTGCCGCAGCAGCTTGGCCGGCGCACGCAGGCGTTCGACCGCAGCGAATGGCGTGAGACGAGTTGGGACGATGCGTTAGATCACGTGGCCAACCGGTTGGTGGAAATCTATCAGAGGGACGGCAGCAAGGCGATGGCCGTCTACTGCTGCGCCAAGGCGACCAACGAGGACAATTATCTGTTGCAGAAGATGTTCCGTGCTCTCTTCCGCACCAACAATGTCGACCACTGTACACGGCTCTGTCACGCCGGCAGTGTCGTGGCGCTTCTCATGTCGCTCGGCACGACCGCCATGAGCAACACCGCCGCCGAGGTGATCCACAGCGACTGCTTCATTGTCACCGGCTCCAATACCACCGAAAATCACCCCATCATTGCACTGCAGATGAAGGAAGCCGTCCGCAAGCATGGCGCACAGCTCATCGTCATCGACCCGCGACGATTGGAGTTGTGCGACTTTGCCGCACTCTGGCTGCCGCTGAAACCGGGCACCAACGTGCCGCTCTTCACGGCTATGGCGCACGTGATCGTCAAAGAGGGGCTGGTCAACCGCGCGTTTATCGAGGCGCGTACCACTGGCTACGACGAATTCGTGCGCTCACTCGAACCATTCACGCCTGAGTACGCCGAACAGATCACTGGTGTCGACCGCGCCCTGATCATCGAAGCAGCGCGCAGATACGCCAATGCCAGGAATGGCGCGATCTACTGGGGCATGGGTATCTCGCAATTCAGCAATGGCACTGCTAGCGCGCTGGGACTCATTCACCTGGCGTTGCTCACCGGCCACATTGGCCGACTGGGCACGGGATTGAATCCGCTGCGCGGGCAGAACAATGTACAGGGCGCCTCCGACGCCGGCGCCATGCCTTTTCACTATCCTGGCTATATGGTGGTGGACAAGGAGGAGAACGCACAACGTTGGGAGACGGCCTGGAACATTGAGCCGGGCGGCCTGAGCCGCACGCGCGGCCTCACCACGACCGAAATTCTCTCCCATGCACACCCCGGCGGCGTGCGTTCGCTCTACATCATGGGCGAGAATCCCATGATGACCGAGCCGAACCTCAACGTCACCCGCCAGCACATGGAGCAACTTGAATTCCTGGTGGCGCAGGATATTTTCATCAACGAGTCAGGCGCTTATGCCGATGTGTTTCTGCCGGCAGCGTCTTGGGCGGAAAAAGAGGGGACGTTCACGAATACAGACCGCCGCGTCCAGCGCGTGCGACGAGCCATCGCACCGCGCGGCCAGGCGCGTCCCGACACTGAGATTATCTGCGACCTAGCACAGCGCATCGAAGTCCGACTGGGCCGTGCAGCCAGCGCCGGCTGGCGCTACGCCAGCCCGGAGCAGATTTACCGAGAGATGGTCGGCGTTGCCACCATGTTCCAGGGCATCAGCTATGCTCGCATCGACGAGGTCGGCCTCCAATACCCGGTGCCTGACGAAAACCATCCAGGCACGCCATTTCTCTTTGCCGACAGTTTCCCGTCCGGCCGCGGCCGCTTCTTCCCGCTGGAGTATATCCCCGTCGCCGAGGAGGCTGACGATGAATACCCATTCATCCTCACCACTGGCCGGCTGCTCGAACACTGGCACGGCGGCACACTGACGCGCCACTCGCAACTCGACGCACTTTACCCGGCGCCGCTTGTGGAGATGCACGAGATCGATGCGGCACGAATTGCCGTGCATACGGGCGACGCAGTGCGCGTGTCGTCGCGTCGCGGCGAGGTAGTACTGCGCGTAGGTATTTCGCCTAAAGCCACGCCTGGCGTCGTCTTCATCCCTATGCATTTCGCAGAAGCAGCCGCCAATCTGCTTACCATCGACGCGCTCGATCCGCAGGCCAAGATCCCTGAATTCAAGGCATGCGCGGTCAATATCCAGATCGCTCAACCCCAAGAAGCCGACCATCTGCTGGCCTATGAGAGACGCGGGCGCTACTGACCGCCATGCTGCATCGGCACCTGCACATCTGGCACGCAAGCAAGGCATTCCCAGCGCCCTGCGCTGACCTGCATTCGCTGGCATGTGCTGTTTGGCTGTGATGAAATATGCAATTTGAGCTTGTTGATGAAGCATTCAACCAGATGGCGTTCCTTGTGTAGATGTCTGTCATAGTCCCGTTGCGTAGTTCGATTGGCACGCGGCGGGATCATGGCAACTGAATCGAGTTCGGCGAGTAGGGCAAGAAACCAGTCGACATCGTAGGCGGTATCAGCAATCACATGGTCGAACCGAAGTGAGTCGATCGAGGCTTCGGCCTGTGTGATGTCGTGACGCTGACCACCAGTCAGGATGAACCGGAGTGCATTGCCGAGTCCTTCGGTGAGAATGTGAAGCTTGGTGCTGAATCCACCTCGACTCCGGCCAAAAGCTTGTTCGGCTTGGCTACCGTTTTTTTCGATCCACCGGCAACGCACATGTGCGCACGAATGACTGTGTTGTCGAGCAGGGCGCTTTCCATGTCCGGTTCATGGGGTTGTCAATTGGCACCCGCAACTGCACCACGATTGCGGCGGCTTCCACCCCGGCGTCGTGCAGCTTGACTATCGCATGCAAAATGACAGAATATGGCGAATGCAGTATCTTCTCAATAAACCGTGGTGTAAAGATGAACGCTAGGTTGGCGCCGGTTGCGATATCTCCGAAACGGAGTGCTGCTGAATGAGCGAAGCGAGCGACGGCAGGCAGCGGTCAGCGGAAATGCGATCA
>CAIRNL010000569.1 GCA_903879975.1 uncultured Chloroflexota bacterium
GCTCTACGGCTTCATCCCGCGTACCTACTGCGACCAAAATGTCGCCGAGTTATCCCAGAACGCCACACGCGGCGACGGCGATCCACTGGATATCTGCGTGCTCAGCGAACGTCCCATCAACCGCGGTGAGGTGATTCTCAACGCGCGGGTCGTCGGTGGGCTGGATGTCAACGATCACGGTGAGGCGGACGACAAGATCATCGCCGTACTCGAGAATGACAACGTGTGGGGCAATGCCCGCGACATCACCGACCTGCCCGACATTCTGATTGAGCGCCTGCGCCACTACTTCGCTACCTACAAAATGATTCCTGGGCAGGAGCTTTCGTTGACCGTCGACCGCGTCTACGGCCGCGAACATGCTTTGCGTGTGGTACAGGCAGCGATGCAAGATTACTTTATTGAGTATGGCGATTGAGATTGTACGTGCTACGCGGGCCAACGCAGTGCGCCTGACCCAGATTGCCCATTCGGCCAAGAGCTTCTGGGGCTACCCCTCGCGTTGGATCGAGTTGTGGCGCAACCAGTTGACCGTCTCCGGCGACTACATCGACACGCACGAAGTCTACGCTGCCATGGATGCGGAAAATTTCATCCTTGGCTTCTACGCGCTCAGCAGCGACCGTAGCCGGCTGACGCTGGAGCACCTGTGGGTCCAGCCGAGTTCATTTGGAGCAGGCGTCGGGCGTGCCCTTTTTATGCACGCTGTCGACCGGGGGCGCCAGATGGGTGCAGCCATGCTGGAGCTCGAGAGTGACCCCCATGCCGAGGGATTCTATCAACGCATGGGCGCCGTCACAGTCGGCGAAGTGACGTATGAAATGGAAGGACAGCTGCGCTCCCTGCCGCTACTCGTGATGCCATTGGCGCCAGCCGCACCATCGGCACAATCTAAGGGGGAGTAACGGTGTCCGCCAATACACAGCCAACCTGGCGCAGGCGATGGGAAGATCAATATGCCTCAGGACACACGCCCTGGGACACGCAGATCACCCCGCCGGAGGTCGAGGCCTTCTGGTCATCAGGGCGGTTGGCCGGCGACGGGCTGGCATTCGACATCGGCTGCGGTCCCGGCACCAACGTGCTCTATCTGGCACGCAAGGGACTTGTGGCGATCGGCTTCGACATTGCACTCCACCCGCTCTTGACCGGCCGTGAGCGCATCGACCGTCATGCGCCCGAAGTTGCGGCACGCGCCCATTTCGTGCAGGCGGATGTGACATGCCTGCCGTTGACCGGCGCGGGCGCGGCCTATATCCTCGACGTCGGCTGCTTCCACGGTGTGCGGTACGCTGAACGGGACAGCTATGTCGCCGGCATCGTCGCCAACCTACATCCTGGCGGCTACTATCAGCTCTACGCCTTCGACCGCACCCCCGAAATGGCAGCTGACCCAGACCGCAAGCTCATGGGCGTGGAAGAAGATGAAATTGCGCAGCGCTTTGCGCCGCAGTGCACTATCATCGAAATCATTCGAGCGCGCCCTGATCGCTATCCATGTCGATGGTATTTGCTGCAAAGAGTATGAGGCACACTCGCCTCCACAGAATTCTGTTTCGTCTTTCAGCGGTTTGAAGCTTGTTTGTGACATCGTGTACAATCTATGTTACAAAGAAGCTGAGGTGCTCTCCAAAAACCTACCTGCTGAATTGTGATCTGATGCGTGAGGACGCGCAGCGCAGCGCAACTAGCCTCCCCTTCACACTGCTTCGTGAACGCAACCACTCGATTTCGGCGATGGCATAATTATCGTAGCGATCTGGGACAGCGCGTACAGATCGGCATCTCGACAGTATGCATTGCCCCCTGACGTCACGCTCGAATCAATCGAGCAGCGTTTGCATGAAGGAGAATGATGTGACCAGTGAATATGACCAATCCGGCTCCCTACCAGCGGCGTCCTCTAATGGCCACCCTACACGGCAGGGACTCTATGACCCAACGTTCGAGAAGGACGCGTGTGGTGTCGGCTTTGTCGTCAATATCAAAGGTAGACAATCGCACACCATCGTGCGGCATGCCATGCAGGTTCTCGTCAACCTCAACCACCGCGGCGCGTGCGGCTGCGAGCCCAACACCGGTGACGGTGCCGGCATCAACCTGCAGTTGCCGGACAAATTCCTGCGCAAGGTGGCCGGTGCCTGTGGCTACGAACTCCCAGCTGCCGGCGAATATGGTGTCGGGATGGTCTTTCTGCCCAAGGACGTCGAGCAGCGTGCGGCCTTCGAGGCCCAATTCGAGCAGATCGTGCGCGAGGAGGGGCAGCGCGTGCTTGGCTGGCGCACCGTGCCGACCGACAACAGTTCACTTGGTGCGACGGCCATTGCCGGCGAGCCGTTCGTGCGGCAGATTTTCATCGGCTGCGTCGCCGATGCGCTCATCGGCAGCGATGCGTTGGCCTTCGAACGCAAACTCTACGTCATTCGCAAGCGCGCTGAACGGGCAATTCGCTACAGCGGCCACGAGCAGGGTGGCCGATTCTACATTCCCAGCCTGTCCAGCCGAACCATCATTTACAAAGGCATGTTGCTGGCCGATCAGGTCGACGCCTATTATCCCGATCTGCTTGACTCGGACATGGAGGCAGCCATTGCCGTAGTGCACTCGCGCTTCAGCACCAACACCTTCCCAGCATGGGAACGAGCCCATCCCTACCGCTACCTGATCCACAACGGGGAAATCAATACGATCCGCGGCAATGTCAACTGGATGTATGCACGCCAATCCGTGCTGGAATCCGAACTCTTCGGGCCAGACCTGGAGAAATTCAAGCAGCAAATCATCGACCCCGATGGCTCTGACAGCGCGCAGTTCGACAACACGCTGGAGTTCCTGCACTTGGCTGGCCGCCCACTGCACCACGTGGCGATGATGATGATTCCCGAGCCATGGAGCAACCACGAGAGCATGTCGCCCGAACGCAAGGCCTTCTACGAGTACCATGCCACGCTCATGGAGCCGTGGGATGGGCCGGCATCGATCGCCTTTACGGACGGCACAGTAGTAGGCGCAGTACTCGACCGCAACGGCCTGCGCCCATCGCGCTATTATGTCACCAAAGACGACATTGTGGTTATGGCGTCAGAGGTGGGCGTGCTCGGCGATGCGATTGCGCCAGAAAATGTTGCGTACAAGGCGCGTCTGCAGCCGGGACGCATGTTCCTGGTCGACACGGCGCAGGGTCGCATCATCGACGACGACGAGATCAAAGACACACTGGCTCGCGCGCATCCCTACCGGGAATGGCTGGACAGCAACCTCGTTGAGTTGGACACCCTGCCATCCCCGCCCGATCTCTATCAGGCTGATCAACATGGCAGCGTGCTTCACCGCCAACACATCTTCGGCTACACCTTCGAGACGCTGCGCACGCTGCTGGCACCCATGGCCAAGAATGGTGTCGAGGCGCTGGGCAGTATGGGCGACGACACGCCGCC
>CAIRNL010000570.1 GCA_903879975.1 uncultured Chloroflexota bacterium
ATGTAAAGCGAGATGCCATCTCGCCCAACAAAGTGACCTAACCATGTAAAGCGAGATGCCATCTCGCCCAGCAAAATGGCCTAACCATGTAAAGCGAGATGCCATCTCGCCCAATATGGAGGGAGGCATGTACCGTCCATACTATCGGCGCAATCTGCCACACTTTCAGCCCGCGGGCGCAACACTGTTTGTCACGTGGCGGCTCGCTGGTTCGCTACCGCAGGAGGTAGTTGCCCGCCTGCAACAAGAAACGGACTTCGTCCGGACCCAGTTGGACAAAACAGACAATGACACTCTGCGCACACAAGAACTCTATGCGGAGTACCGGCGGGCATTCGGACGATTTGACCAGGAACTAGATCGGGCGGAGGTGGGCCCCGCATGGTTGAAGAACGAGGAACTGGCCAGACTGATGGTTGACTCATTGCATCACAGAGACGGAAAGGAGTACCACCTGCTCGCCTACTGTATCATGCCCAATCACATCCATGTCGTATTTGCTCCATGGATCGACGAGCATGGCGAGCCTGTGGCCTTGGAGAGGATCATGCATTCGTACAAGCGCTATACGGCGCAGCAAGCCAACAGAATTTTGCAGCGGGAAGGTGAGTTCTGGCAGCACGAAAGCTATGATCACGTTGTCCGCAACACAGATGAATTGGCGCGCATTGTAGCGTACGTTGCAAATAACCCAGTCAAAGCTGGTCTCGTCCAGCGAAGGGATGAATGGCCGTGGACGTACGTGAACCCAATGTAGAGCGAGATGCCATCTCGCTCCCTCCCCAACCAAACCAAGCGAGAGCCGACATCACCGACAGCCCCCCAATGTAGAGCGAGATGCCATCTCGCCCTCCCTGGCATCGCATCGACGTGGCGGTCTTTCACCGGCTGCCGCGCACGCCGGAGAATCTTGCCTTTGTGATCGAGGCGAAACGACAGCGGGCACGCGACGATCTACATGCCCTGGCCGTCGAGCGCAATGTGGCGGTCACCCACTGGATGCGGCCGATCAGGCGTATGTGCCGGTGGCCTACGCGAATTCAAGTTCGTGTGGCTCGGCAGCCTGGGCAATCAAGTCAAGATCGCGCACGCAAATGCCGCGAGGGGTGTGCAATGGATGGGCGTAGATCACACCGGCAAAGGGCAGACCCAGACGTTGCCGGCGTGTTGCGGTAGCCATCTTCCTGAACGGTAAGTACGTCGCTGCCGCGCAGGCGCAGCCCCACGGTAATGGCGCGGGGGGACGTGGATGTCGGCATCCAGTTCGTCAAGAGGAAGCAAAGTCGATGCCGCAAACCCTGGTACCCTGGTACAATGCTGTACATCCCTGCCCTGAAGTTGCAGAGGGACGATCTTTCCATCCGAACGAATTTGCGATTACGCTGGAGCAGGTCGTGGCCGGCACCGCGCCAGAACCTCCCGGCCAACACAGTTTCACGAGAAGGCACCAACAATGGCGAAAGCAACGAACCAGGATGAAATTCTGTACTGCGCCCGCTGCGGGATTTCCTTTGTGTGGAGCCGCGAGGAGCAGAAAGCGCCGGATGCGGCTCAGCCTCGGCATTGCCCGGCCTGCCGCTACCTGCTTCCAGCCCCCGGCCGCGAACGCGGGCTGATCAAGTGGTACGACCGCAAAAAGCATTACGGCTTCATCGTGCGCGCCGGCCAGCCCGACCTCTACGTGCATCGCACCTCGCTCGATGGCCAGCGCCTGCCGCGGCCAGGCGACCTGGTCGAGTTCAGCGTGCAGGAGAGTCCTCGCGGCCCTGTGGCCCAGAGCGTCGTGATCGTAGAGCCGGCTGCCGCAACGGGCTCCGCATGAACGCCCGGTCCGCCGTGGCAATCCACCTGCACCTGACCCGCCTACATCCCCGTCCCTCTAGAGCCGCTGGCACGCCTGCACGGCCAGCTGCACCAGCCCCTCGCGCACACCCCATCGTTTGCTCCAGCCGCGCGAATCCCAGAACTCCCCGCTGAGATCATCGCCGGCATAGAGAACCTGTGCCAGTTCGACGCCGCGGAAACGAGCCACAGCAAAAAGGGCGGCCGCCTCCATCTCGACGCAGCCGCACCCCTCGCCGCGACGTCGGGCCACCTTGCCCCGCGTCTCACGATAGATCGCATCGGTCGTCCACGTCTTCGTGCGCTCATAAGGGACGCCGGCCGCATCGAGCGTGGCGCAGAGGGCAGCCAGCGCAGCCGGCGTCGGCTCCACTTCGGCAGAGGCCGGCAGGTAATGATAGGAAGTGCCTTCATCGCGCACAGCGGCCACCGGCACGATCAGGTTGCCGACCGCATGGGCAGAGTCCAGCGTGCCGGCGCCACCGCATGCCACAAATTTGCTGGCGCCCAGGGCGATGGCCTCCTCCAGCAAACTGGCGGCCAGCGGCGCGCCGACCCCGGGATGCAAGAGCGCTACGGGCGGGTCGCTGCCCTCCACCCGGTAGACCGGATGGCGCCCAATCTCGCTGCGCAGCTCCGCAATCTGCCCGATCAAACCCGCGCCCAGCATATGGCCGATCACATCGTTGAAAAAAGTGAGCACGCAGCGCTCGGGCATGGCCGGCAGGCGGGCAATCAGCTCGCTCGGCTCCAGCATGGCGGGTCGCGCGGCGTCGTAGTCGAGGAGCGGCAGGTTCTGGGTCACGGCCGGCCCCCAATTTCGATCTCGCCGATCAGAAAAGTGACGGCGGAACCGGAGAGAATCACGCGGTCGCCGCGCACTTCGCACAGAACGGTGCCGCCGCGCGCCGAGGCCTGGTACGCGATCAGACGCTGCTTGCCGAGCTGGCTCGCCCAATAGGGGGCAAGTTCGCAGTGCGCCGACCCGGTCACA
>CAIRNL010000571.1 GCA_903879975.1 uncultured Chloroflexota bacterium
GACCGGCATCACGCCGCAGCAGTTTCAAGCCCTCAAAGAGCAGCTGCGGCAGCTGTCGTCGTCCAACTGATCCTGTTGAGGAGGAGCCCGCTGGGTGCTGGTCCGGCTCCCAGACAACAAACTCAAACCGACAGCATTGCTGTGCACCGAATGGCACGCGCACGCACGACCCGCCCCATCGGGGCAGACGATCCGCGGACATATTCTTCTATAAGCCCTTTGCCACCGGCGTGTGTGAAACACCACCGCCACGTCATGGCGCCCACGGGCTGATCATCCGTGGCGCAGGATGCCAATCGGCCGGCCGCGCGATCAACCAGCACCTGTTTCACCTGCCGCAAAACTTTGACCCGCACCTGCGGGCCGCAAGGCCTGCTTCACGCTCGGAGCCACATCATTTTCGGACAGACGATGCCCCCAAGTTGAGTGACACCTGCGGGCTGCACTACAATGACGCCCATGGACAACGATGCGCCGTGCGATCTCTCTATCGTCATCGTCTCGTGGAATGTATGGCCGCTGCTTGCGCAGTGTCTGCGCTCTATCGAGCGAGCCAGCACTGCCGTCGCGGACCACCCGTCCTTGCGGCAGTTTGCTATCCTCTCACCCTCACCTTGCGCGCTCACCTCATCGGCCAGCCTGGAAGTGATCGTCGTGGACAACGCGAGCCGCGACAATACCCCGGCGCACGTCGCCACACACTTCCCGTGGGTACGGATGATCGCCAGCGAGCGCAATCTCGGCTTCACGGGCGGCAACAATCGTGGGTACGCGGCGAGCAGCGGCAGGATCGTCTATTTTTTGAACCCAGATACAGAGATGGTGCAGAGGGAGGGAGACAGCTCCGGCACAGAGGCGCCTGCGCCCGCCCATGACGGTTCGCCCGTGCTCCCCGACGCTTTGCCGTCTCTCTCTCCCTCTCCACTTCTTCCTCTCTACACTGTACTGATGGCCGACCCCTCGATCGGCATTGCCGGCCCGCAGTTGCGCTATGGCGACGGGGCGCCGCAGCCCAGCGCACGGCGTTTTCCCACGCCGCTGACGGGCTTCTTCGAGAGTACATGGCTGGGCCGGGCATGGCCAGCGAATCCGTGGGCGCGGGCCATGCTCATGGCAGACCAGCCACACGACGGGCAGGGCGATGCTGACTGGCTGGTGGGTGCGGCGCTTTGCTGCCGGCGCACAGCCTTGGAGAGCGTCGCCACGGCGGAAGGTCCGTTTGACGAAGGCTTCTTCATGTACAGTGAGGAGTTGGACCTGTGCCGGCGCGTCCAGGAGGCAGGCTGGCGCGTCGTCTATGCGCCGGCGGCGCTGGTCATCCACCACGAGGGGAAGAGCAGTGAGCAGGTCGCGCCGCAGCGCCATATCCGCTTCAACACGAGCAAGGTGCGCTATTGGCGCAAGTGGTTCGGCCCAGCGTGGGGCGAGGCGCTGCGGCGCTATCTGCTGCTGGAATACCACACGCAGCTGTGGGTGGAGCGTGCCAAACTTCGGCTAGGGCACAAGCCAGAGCTGCGGCGCGAGCGGATCGCAGCTTATCGGGCGGTTATTGCGAGTGGGCTGCGTCCGAATTGAGCGCAATGGCATCAGCCAGGACAGGTTACGGCATGGCGGGCGCCGGCCGCGGCGGCAAACTCCTGCTCAAGGACGCTGACATGCCGCCACCCACCGAATCGCGTTGCGTGGCGAGGGTGGCCTGGGCATAGGACTGTTCCAGACCGGACATGTGAGGAGAGGAGAGGTCGAATGGGTCGAGGTGATGGGCGGGGAGAGAATAGACTTGCAAAGCATGAGTCATCTCGATCGGCAACACCTCAAGCGCATTGATGCGCACCTGCTCGGCGACAAAATTGTGCAGATCGTCCGGCAGTTTGAGCTTGCCCAGACGACTCTTGATCGCCATTTCCCAACCACTGGCGGCGCTCAAGAATAGTTCGGTTGCCCATCTTCCATGAGCTGCCGGGCGCGCCTCGAAAGTTGAGGATCATCCGCAATCCACCACAGGAACGTGTGTGTGTTCAACAGCGCTTTCATGACTCAAAGGCTTCGAGCACGTCTTCTGGAAGAGGCGCATCGAAATCGGGGGCGATCCAAATCTGTCCCTGTGCACTGCCAGCAACGCGTGGTCGTGGCGCCGGTGCAAAGGGCACCAGGCGGGCAATTGGTTTTTCGGCTTTGGCGATGACCACTTCCTCGCCCAGGCTCATGCGCTGCAGCAACTGAGACAGCTGAGTCTTGGCTTCATGTACGTTGACAGTTGTTGTGGTCATTGCTGCTCTCTCGGTGAACCGATTGATCGATAGCCTTCACTACCCGAATGCTAAACCAAGTACATGGCTAAGGCAAGTATCCTCTCATGCGCCCTTCATCTTCGGATGCCTGCGATTGCATCTGGCAGAACTTCCCAATTTCGCCCCTCGCAAGTCGCAACTCGCCCTTCAACGGTCGCGCCGGCGAACCCGCGACAATGACATCGTCGGACACGTCACGCGTGATGCCGGCGCCGGCAGTGGCGCCTGTGCCGGCGTTGGCGCGCACGACGAGCTTGCGCACGGTCAGCACCAGAATTGCGCAGACAAACCATCCGCGCTGCGCTTTGCCGACTTCAGTGTAAAACCACTGCTGCCCGCGCGGGCTCATGCGAATTCCTGCACTCGACAACTGTTCCAGGGCGATCAAAGGTGTGGTATTGACCACAACGTTCATGGCTTGAGGAGCCGAGCAGCGCCAGCCCCAGATAAAGCAGCATTACGGTGGCGATGTCGCAGGATAGCTTGACCATTGCGCGTCGATAGCCTACAATCTCTGTTAACTGATGAGCAGTTCGAGGTGGACAGTGGCACTCCTCTATCTTGACTACAATTGTTTCCAAAGAGGTTTCGACGACCCACGGCAGGTGAGAATCCAGATGGAAGCACTGGCTTGCCAGGCAATATTCTCAAGCGCAGAACAAGAAGCCGTCACAGTTCATTCAGACATCAGCCTTCATCACGTGCGATGGCAACCTGATCAAGCGTGCCAAACGACTGAACCTGTCGATCAAACTCGCAAACCCGGTGGACTACATCAGAGAGGAGGAGGATTGAATGGAAACCATGACGGCAATCGACGACGCAGAAGTGAGGTTCAAGGGCATTGTTGCACTCAATGAAGCACTCGGCCCTGCCGGCGCGCTCCGGTTTCTGACGCTGCTTCACCGTGACCGGACCGATTAC
>CAIRNL010000572.1 GCA_903879975.1 uncultured Chloroflexota bacterium
GCCATTTTTGGCGCTGCGTTGAGCAAAGGCGAAGGCGCGCCCCAGCTGGTAGTGCATCTTATCCGACAGATTGGGCAGCAGGTAGCGCAGGTCAGCCAGTGTCAGGGAATCGATGCGCACGCGCAATTGGTCCGGGCGGAAGATGCGCACGCGCGGTTTGTAGTTGCCCTCAGCAAAGGCGGCCAGGTTCATCATTTCCTGCAGCGTGGCATACTCGCCGTGCGGGTCGATGACGAGTACCGACGCCCGGTTATGCGGCATCATCAGTTCTTCGAGCAACACGCCGGCCAGGTAGCTCTTGCCGCTGCCCGTGCTGGCGATCACCGCCAGATGTGTGCCGGTAAAGCCACGCACGTCCAGGGCGACCGGCACAGCCTCCTCAGCCCGGCTGAGCAGACTGCCGAGGTGCGCGCTGCCACGCGCCCCTTTGCGCCGCTTGCTCAGTACCTGCACCAGCAGTTCGTCCGACGCAATGTACACGGACGACCCGCCCAGCGGCGGCACGCGCGGGTTGATAAAGTCCCCCATCTGGCCACTGTGGTAGCCCAGCACAGTGACGGTGATCTCGAAGAGCTCAGTGGCGTCGCTGTCATAGCCGAGCAACTCGGCCACTGCCGCAGGCGGCACAGCCGGGTCGGCCAGGAAGCTATCGGGGAAGAGCTTGACCGGCCGCCGCCCCGTGATACGACCGAGAATGGCGCGCGATTCGCCGTCCACGTCGGCCAGGTAGTAGACGAACTCGCCATGCTTGACGCGGCGATCCGGGTCTGGCGCAATGAAAAGGTAGTCGTTGGGTGTTTCGCCCGGCCCTTTGACGGTGCCGATGCCGGCATTTTCAGTCATGGTACCGTTGACTCAACTGCACACTGCGCGATTGACCTGGCAGCCTCAATCCAGGCACTGCGGTCAAGCAGCCTATCGGATGCCACACCCTTCCGAACGGTCACTGCGTAGAGTTCGTGCTGCATAACAACCTCTATTCCAACGGCGCCACCCGAAGCGCCGGCTTACTGCGCTGCAACTGCTCCCAGTTGGCCAGCCGATCGTCGCAGTGTCATTCGACCCACGCTTTGACCAGCCGCCGTCGACGGAGAGGCAGATCACCGATCTTGGGCTACCCTGCCGGCTGCACGATGCTCTTCCAGGCCACGTTGTTGCGCATGACCGCCAGGCGGCTGCAACTCGCCGGGAAAAGCGCGCCCAGCCGGTCGATGACCGACAGCAGCAGCGGCGGGATCAGGGCATTGTTCTGGGCCAGCAGCAGCGACGCATAGCGCAACCGCGGCTGGCCACTGCCGTCTGCATGGAAGCCGGTGATCTCGTTGTCGTCCAGCAGCCGCACCGGACAGTTGACCGTCGCCGCCAGCGCGGGCACACCCTGATGGATGGCGCCGTTCCCGTCCACCCAGCCGATGCCAATGATGCCGAGCAGCGTTGCGGTCTCGGCCAGGTAGTCGGGTGAGAAGACCTCAACCTCGACGCGCGGGCTCAAGCGCGGACCCAGGTTGCCAAACTCCGGGTTCATCAGCAATGTGTTATAGACGAGGCCGATCAGGCGCGGGCTGTGGGCTCCGCCGGCATCCAGTTCGGCGGCGACAAAGGCGCCAAACCCATAGTCGGCCGGGGCGGGCGGATTCGGCACCTCGCCGAAGCCGTAGACCTGACAGACATAGTCGACGTGGCTGTTGGATTTTACGATCTTACCAATGGCGATAGTCTGCATGGGCATAGTAAAGCAGAACTTTTGTGCGAGAGCAAGTAGGCTAACGCCCGCCCATGCCGCTGAGGGCGATTCCCTGTACGAACCACTTCTGGCCGATGACATAAATCACTAGCACCGGCAACAGCGCGATCACCGAGCCAGCCATGAGCAGGTCCCACGCCGTGCTGTACTGGCCGACGAATGCGGCCAGACCCACAGGGATGGTGCGCATGTTTTCGGAGGTCGTTACCACGAGCGGCCACAGGAAGTCGTTCCAAACCCCTTGGAAGACAAAAATGGAGAGCGTTGCCAGCACCGGGCCGCTCAACGGCACGATGATCTGCCACCAGATGCGCAGGCTCGATGCGCCGTCCATGCGCGCGGCCTCATCGAAGTCGAGGGGAATGCCACGGTAATACTGGCGCAGCAGAAAGGTGCTGAAGACGCTGAAGAGACCCGGCACGATCAGCGCCAGATAGGTGTCGTACCAGCCGAGATTCTTGACAATCAGAAAGTTGGGGATGAGCGTCACGGGGAAAGGGATCATGAGTGTGGCGAGATAGAAGAGAAAAATCGTCTCGCGGCCGCGGAAACGCAGGCGGGCAAAGGCGAAGGCCGCCAGCGACGAGATGAGAATCTGCACGGTCGTCACGGAAACCGACACAACGATGCTGTTGGCGTAGTAGCGGCCAAAAGGCACAGCTGCGAAGGTACGCAGGTAATTGTTCAGCGAGTAGTTCGCCGGCGAGAAGTCACGCGCCAGAAACGCCGTATTGGGGATCAGCGACACGACAAGCATGACGGCAAAAGGCGCCAGCATGATCGTGCTGAAGAGCAGCAGCAGCGCATACAGCGCGCTGCGCGCCGCTGTGCTCATGCGCGTGGGCGAGGCAGATTTCGTCGTCATCGCTCACTCCGACTCATAGTGCACCCACCGCCGCTGCATGCGGTTCTGGAAAAGCGTGAAAGCGAAGATGAAGACAAAGAGCACCCATGCCATGGCTGCCGCCTTGTCCATACGGATGTCGCGGAAGGCGGTCAGGTAGATATACTGCACCACCGAAAGCGACGAGTTTGCCGGCCCACCGCCGGTCATGACAAAGGGTTCTGTGAAGAGTTGAAACGCGCCGATCATCTGGAAGATAAAGAGAAAAAAGGTCGTCGGGCTGATGAGCGGCAGCGTGACGTGGCGGAAGCGCTGCCAAGCGCTGGCGCCGTCCGTGTGCGCTGCGTCGTAGAGTTCTTTGGGCACACCCTGCAGCGCGGCCAGGTAGACGACCATAGTAAAGCCTGTGTTCTTCCAAAGCGTGAGAATCACCACCGACCATTTGGAAAAATCGCTGCTGCCCAGCCAGTTGGGCGCACTGAACGGAATGGAGAGCATGGCAAAGAAAGCCACCAGCACGTTGTTCAGCGGCCCATTCGTCGCCAGCAACAGCCGAAAGACAATGGCGCCGGCCACAATCGTGGTCACTACCGGCATAAAGTAAATCAACCGGTAAATGGTCACCCCGCGAATTGCCTGGTTCAGCCCGACAGCCATCATCAACCCCAGCGCCAGTTGCAGGGGCACGATCGTCACAATGTAGAAAGCCGTGTTCCAGAAGGTCTGCCAGAAGACCGGGTCGCGCACCAGTTGCCGATAATTGGTAAGGCCGGCAAATTCCTTGAAGCCGGTAAGACCCCAATCCGAGAAACTGATGCCTAGCGACATCAACACGGCCAGGACAATAAAAATGAGGAACCCTACAAAGCTGGGCAGGACAAATAAATAGCCTTCCCACTGCTGGTCGGGTCGCCAACGGAAGGGGCTAGCTTTGGATTGAGATGGGGCAGACTGGAGCGATGTTGAACGTGTCGCCATGAGGGTACGAAAAGGTTGAGAGGATGAGGGGCTGACCCAATGACTGCCGGCGCGGGGGAAATCCTGCCGGACAATCACCTCATCAGCCTCTCATCCTGTCAGCTTGTCACTTATTGCGGATACCCGTTGTCCGCCAGGAACTGGTCCACCTGGGTGCAAACATCGGCCAGGCCGGTCTCGGCGTCGATCTCGCCTGCCCAGATCTTTTCCATGCCGGGTTCAATGATCGAGCCACTCAGCTCACCCCACTCAGGGAAATAGCCAAAGCCACCGACGTCAGATGCCGAAGCCTCGGTAATAATCGCCTGCTTATTGGCCGGCGGCTGATCCGTCATGAAGGACGGCGAGTTTGCCACCGACTGCAATGCCGGGAAAATCTCGCCGCGCTCGGTGTAGATCGTCTCACCGCCGCCGTTGCTCTGCAGCCACTGGATGAAAGTCCAGGCGGCCTCTTTGTTGTCGCTGCCACTGCTCATGACCCATGCAGCGCCACCGGCGCCGTTCCAACGCTTGCCGTCCGCCGGAGTCGGTGCAGGTGCGACATCATAGTTCATGCCCGCTGCGTTGAAGGCCGAGACGCGGCTGGTGTTCTGCAGGATCATGGCTGCCTGGCCGCTGGAGAAGACGGCTGCGTCGCCGCCCGCCTGGCTGAGATCGGCTGGGCGCATGGCGTAGCCCTGATCCATCAGATCGGCAAAGAACTGGATGCCGCCCACCGACGCCGGGTCGCTCAGCATGCACTTAGACGGGTTGACGTAGTCGTCGAGGATGGCGCCGTTGTTCTGGTTGACCCACTTTCCCCATTTGCCGCCTTCAGCTGCCAGTGCGTAGACGGTCGTCATGCCATTCGCATCCTTCTGCGTCAACGCCTCGGCAGCAGCCAGGAAATCGTCCCACGTCCAATCGTCGCTGGGATAGGCAACGCCTGCAGCGTCGAACATATCCTTGTTGTAGTAGATCAGATTGACTTCAATGTCGCGTGGGAAACCGTAGACACTGCCCTCGAACTTGGCCGATTCGAGCAGTCCCGGCCAGTAATCGTTCAGGTCATAGCCCGAGGCATCGATGTAGGAATCGAGGTTTTCCAGCACGCCCTCGGCCGCGTAGCGCGGGGTCGGCCACAGGAACGCTACGTCTGGGATCACCTTGGAATCACCGCTTGCCCACAGCGCCTGGATTTTGGTGAAGTAATCGTCCCACGGCTGGTTCCAGATATCAACCGTGATGTCTGGGTGCTCCGCCATGAACGCATCGGCCACCAGTTTGTGCGAGGCTGCTTCTTCTGGGCTGCCCCAGAAGGCCCAGGTAATCGTCACCGGTTCGGCAGCAGTTGCCTGCTCGCCGCCTGCACCGGGTGCAGCCGCCTGCGGCGCAATGCCCGTGCAGGCCGACAGTACCAGGGCACTGACCAGCAGCAGTGCACCCAGCAACATTGTTCGTTTGTGCTTCATGGGCTTTCCTCCTTAAATCGTATGGTATAGATGATTGGTATAGACGTTGAGGCACAGCACAGCCGTGGATGAGAGCACCGACGGCACATGTAATTCGATCATAGCACGGGGCACAATGCACGGCAAACCTCCGCGGGAAGCGGGGTGCGCGTTGGTGGGAATTGCGCTCTCCAGTCAGCCTCTGCCGCGCTCTAGCCGAACGGACCGTCTCGCAGAGAGCCGAGCGTAGAGCCGCTGGCCACCCTATGTCCGTGCTCTCCCACTCATTTATCCAAGGTTTCGACATCCCGGAGCTGCAGGAATCACCCTTCATGTTGCGGGCACTGACTTGAAAATAGCCGATTGGGCGTCATAATGGCACATTTTCATTGACGATTGTGCCCCGTAGGGGCATGGACACTGTTCTGAAAATAGACCGTATTTTCATCGTTAACGGTGCCGCCAAGGCATGATGCCTGACGACGCAATAGACCGCTACTCCATCCCATCCCTCTGGCTGCTTGCATGCAGGTTCAGTGATTCTGGGTGCCAGAGTCGCTCCCCACCCACACGCTCGGCGTATCCCTTCAGCTGCCGCTCCAGATCGCTGCGGTCACTGAAAAACGTGCTGAGTTGCGAGCGAAAGGCGAGGATTGCTTCAACCTTGGCGTCGAGGTCGGCGGCGTCGAGCGCAACCACGGCAGGCGCCCATCTGCCGGGCAAATCGCCGATGACAGCCGCCAGTTTGCCGGCCTGCTGTACGTACGGATAGTCCTCATACAGCCGCAGATCCGCGCCAAAGACGATCTGCGCAGCGGCGGTCACGAGCAGATGATCGACGTGATGCCCAACCGTCAGCGGCGCGTAGACCTGGCCAGCTGCCGGCAATCTCTGCAACAGGCCGGCGATTTCGGCGACAAGTGGCTGTTCCGCCGGCTGGACGTCGCCGAAAATGTCGTCATCTGACACGTAGATCGGCCTACCCGTCGCCGGATCGAGCCGATAGATACAGTCGGCAATCGGCCAGTGCAGATACTCTGCGCCGAGGATCGCACATGCGGCGATATCCTCGGCGCGGCGCAGTGCGGCGGCGTCGCGCTCCAATTCCCAGCGAGCGTGCAGGCTGCGGATGTAATCGTTTTCCACGTCAGTGGGCGGGTCACCGGCCATAACAGTGACGATCAGGACGCGCTGGCCTGTGCGCGTGAGCCGTGCAATCTGGCCGCCGCACGAAAGTGCGGCGTCGTCGAGATGTGGAGCGAGATAGATTGCTGTGAAGGGAGTAGCGGTCTGGGGCATCACAATTACAGAAGTCCTTGTGGGTTGCTGGTATAGAATAAGAACAGCATTGTACCGAATCTAGGCAATTTCGCAGAGTTTTGGGATACAGCTGGCATGCCGATCGGCCTTCGGAAGGTGCGTACGATATTGCCGCCGTTGAAGGCTGATTGGCAACGAGGGATCATCGTCAAAAAAAGGAAACCAATGACACACTATCCTGCGGCGCCGGTGCGTCGCGTCGCCATGCTCAGTTATCATACCTGCCCGCTGGCCATGCTTGGTGGCAAGAAGACAGGCGGCATGAATGTTTATGTGCGCGATCTGAGCCGTGCGCTGGCTGCAATGGGGATCGCCGTCGATGTTTTCACGCGCTCACAGGATGACTGTGCACCGCGTGTCGTTCACGACCTGGGCCCCGGTGCACGGGTCATGCACATCCCTGCCGGTCCGGAGCGTCCGTTGCCGGTCGACGAGACTGTGCGCTATATCGGCGAGTTTGTCGACAACATCCTGGCCTTTGCTGCACGCGAGGGGCTGCACTACCACGTGATTCATAGCCACTACTGGCAGTCGGGGCTAGCGGCTGAGGCGTTGCGCCAGGCGTGGTCAGGCACCCCCATCGTGCACATGTTCCATACGTTGGGTCATATGAAGAACCAGATCGCGCGCGACGCCTCCGAGTTTGCACCGCAGAATCGGCTTGACGGCGAGGCGCATGTAGTGCAAATCGCAGACCGGCTGGTGGCTGCTACCCCCGCCGAGGAGGCGCAACTGCGCGGTCTCTACGGCGCAGTTGCTGGCCAGATCGTCACGGTGCCGCCGGGTGTCGATCTAGCGCACTTCCGGTCGATTGCGCAGCCATTGGCCAAGCAGATGATCGGCATTCCACCCAAGCGCAAGAACATCCTCTTTGCGGGTCGTATTGAGCCGCTCAAGGGGATCGACACGCTGCTGGAGGCTATCGGCCTGCTCAAGCAACACCACAACACCGATCTCTCCAACACCTGTGTGACCATCATTGGGGGCAACCCGTGGGCGGAGACGCTCGACGAAGAGATGAACCGTCTGCAACGCATGCGTGTCGAGCTTGGTCTTGACGACCTGGTGGCGTTTGCCGGTGCCCGCGACCAGCAGATTCTGCCCTATTACTACGCTGCAGCCGAGATGGTCGTCATGCCGTCGCACTACGAGAGCTTCGGCATGGTAGCGCTGGAAGCGATGGCTATGGGCACACCGGTCATTGCATCGGAGGTGGGCGGGCTTGCCTATGTGGTGCGCGATGGCTTCAACGGTTTTCTCGTGCCGCGGCGCAACGCAGAGGCTCTGGCCGCGCGTATTGCCGACCTGCTCAACGACCCGCCGCTGCGCCAGCACTTATCCCGAAACGCCCAGCGCTACGCACGTGACTTCGACTGGTGCCATATTGCGCGGCGCATTGCCGGCGTCTACGGCGAGGTGGGCGTTCCACAACGAGCCGCAGCGTAAGCCGATCAAGTGCATACGACACCGCTCAAAAAGCGCAACAGGTTGCGACCCCCACAGCCCGATCGCTGTCGTCGAGGCTGACACGTCCTCCACAGGCGTTGATTTCCGTGGTACTGACTGCGTCTGTGCGCCGTGAGCGGCCTGTTCGAGCAACTGTGTGCCGAGATCGATGGCATGCACCGGCCCAGCCGATCAGAGTGTGTAGCGGGCCATCGCCGCCGCCACCCTACCCAAGCGAGCATCGGCGGCTAGGGCAGGGTGGCGCGAGATCGCATAGGCCGCTTCCAACGCCCGGATGTGCTCTGGCGCCCGGAAGCCGTTGGCAGAGGTCAGAGGGGGCAGGAGGGCCAGGTACAGTTCCAATTGCAGCCATAACCGATCGGGCGTTTCC
>CAIRNL010000573.1 GCA_903879975.1 uncultured Chloroflexota bacterium
CCACTGGCGCATTTGTAGCTGCGCTCGGTTTCCATCTTGCGTACACGATCTGTTGTGCCGGATACTAGCTCAATCTCGACGCATTTGCCAATGTCAAAGATGCCATGATCCCTCTTTAATTCGGATTGCTCGGTGACTGTGTACTGTCTACTGCTGACTGTCCAGACCCCAACCCTGCCGCCTGCGGGTATGCTCTCGACAAGGCCGTACACATCGTTGTTGCTGTCGCTATCGCCGTCGCCATCATCATTGCCGTTGCCAGTGCAGTGAGATAAATTCTTGGACTCGATCTTGCGGGCGATGTTCGACCCTCGCGCGACTAGCTCAACCTCGGCGCAGCCGTTAACTCCCAACGGTCCCGCTTCCTGTCGAAACCGCGTCTGGGGATTGGCGATGACGATCCGATCCCCAATCAACCACTCGCCGGTCATCCCGCCGGTGGGCATGCGCTGGATGATGCCGTAGAAGGATGGCCGTTCGTTGTCGTCTGTACCTGCCTGGGAGACCGCCACGCTGCGGGTTTCTTGTGGCGCAATCCCGGCTGCGCTGGCATCGCGTGTGCCTGTTAACAGGAGTAGCAGGCCAAAAGCTGCTGCAGAGAGTGCTAGCCACCATCGTTGAGCTGTACTATTCATTGGGAATCCTCCGTTTACCTGTTGCTGACTTGTTGCTCGCTCCACACGGCGATGTGCCGTGTTTTTTCCCTCATCACAATAGAGGGCTGGCCTCGCACAAAAAATACGTCAATTGGGCCGAAATCGATCGAACTCTGGCCAGTGGAGCGTGTCATAGTGCTCTCGGCAGAGAAGGCATGCCGCAGCTCGCTCGGTTTGGCAGTTCAGCATCGCCGGGGATCCAGTCCCGGGTTTGCGAGGGTCGGCAGGAACAGATTGTAGGCGCCGCGCAGCGGCGGCAATGGAGCCTCCAACTCTGCGGACTGCCCACCGACTGCTGATGCCACGTCCAGCAGCGGGCCGATCGCCTTGTCGTTGACTGCGCGGATGTCCTCCCCGCAGGCGATCAGCATGTGATGCACCGACACGTTGCCGTTGCTCGCTTCCTTCTTCTGCTTTGCCAGCGCCGCTGCGCCCGAGACGAAGGGCGTTGCCATAGACGTGCCGCTCCACGAGGCGTAGCCGCCGGGAAACGTGGAGGTGATGCCTACACCCGGCGCAGCGATGTCGACCCACCCGACCCCATAGTTGGACCACTCAGCACGCACCTTGTTCTCGTCGACCGCTGCCACCGCAATGACGCCAGGCATGGAGGCCGGGCACTGCGGGACTTCCGTGTTGCTGTTGCCCGCTGCCGCTACGATGACGACGCCCTGGGCAATTGCGCGCTGGATGGCCGAACTGAGCACCTGTGACCCGCAATCGGCGCCCAGGCTCAGGTTGATGACGTCGGCGCCCTGCTCCACGGCATACTCGATGGCGTAGGCCAGCACGAACGTGTTGCCGCGCCCCTGACTGTCTAGGACGCGGATCGGCAGGATCTTGCTCTCTGGCGCTATGCGGTGCACAATGCCAGCCACATGCGTGCCATGCCCCCATGCCAGCCCAGGGCCGATGTCATTCGGCGTATCCGTGTCGGAGATCATGTCTCGTCCAGCAAGTAGGCTGGCCTTCAGTGCCGTGTGCTCCACATCTACGCCAGTATCCAACACGGCGATGACCATGCCCGTGCCGTCATAGTGAGCCAATGCCGGGTCTAGTTTGACCAGCTCAAAGGCATGCTGGCTTTCGTAGCTGCTGGCCTCGCCCCAACGCCAGGAGCGATAGGGGGTTCCGGTCGGTACACGGCTGATCCAGTTGACCTCGGCCCACTCGACATTCACTTTGTCGTTGAGCAGCTTCCGGATTTCTTCATCTTCATCGTCGTCTGTATAGAACAAAAAGATGTTGGCCGACCTGAGCACGCCGGTCACGGTCATATCGTAGGTTTCCGCCAGCGTTTCGGCCACAACGCCGGATTTGAGCCGTGCAATGATCTGGTTTGCCTCGTACCTGTCTGGCCGTACGCGGCGCGCTTCTAGCCGGTCGGGACCGATCCACAGACCCTTGGCTTCGATCCAGTCGCCGACCGAGGGCAGGTGGTTCATGAACTTGACAACATCGCTCGATGCAGTCAGAACGACAGTTACGGTTCGATCCGAGTCGATAGTCAGGATCCACTCGCCGGCGAAGGCGGTTGCTGTCGTTGCCAGTGTTCCCTTCACCTCAGCCCTCTCACCCCCGTCATCGCTCGAATCTGCGGCAGAGGCTTGCTCGTAGGCACGGGGCGCGCCGACGCCCATGGGTAGGTTGAAACGGCCCGACGCGTGCACGCCGGCAACCACGGCCAGTGTGGCCAGCGCGCCGGCGAGGAATGCAAGGAGTGCGCGCACGATTGGGCGTTGCGTTGGATGGTCCGTCTTGCCTGGATGCGTAGCCCCAGTGTGCTTGCCTGTCATCTTCCTCATCTTCCTCATCCTCATGTGCTACAGTGATGGGATGTAGACACCAGGATTTTCCGACACTTCCGCTGCCAAGAGGGCAAACTTGCAAAATCCTGGTTTCTATCGACCTTTACTTTAGCCGATCGCTGTGTAGGGCGCCCAGAAA
>CAIRNL010000574.1 GCA_903879975.1 uncultured Chloroflexota bacterium
AGAGTCACGCGGCCGATGCCCGCGAGCGCTTCCTCTCCTATCTGCGCAGCCAGGCCGACGCACAGAATGCCCGTGTCCTGCTCGTTGCCCAGCCCAACAGCCAAATTCTTTTCGACTCTGACGAACTTCTGACAGGCCAGCAGTGGACCCCTGGCTCACGCACGCGTTTCGAGGCGCGTCCTGGACGCATGCGATCAGGCGGCATGATGATGCAGGCAGCAGAGACCGCACGCGGCATTGTACAGGTGGAGGACACTGAGTGGTACTACGTCTCCACCAACCTGCTGGCGTTGCACGACGGCGGCGTCGACCTTGTCTTGCTCAAGCCACAACCCGGTATCGTACGTGCAATGTTCGAATCCATCGCTGACCTGCCGCATGGGTTGCTCTTGGCGGGCATCGCTGCGCTGTCCATGACGATTTTCTTGCTCAGCCGCTGGACGGCCAGCACGGTCACGCGTGGGTTGGCGCCGCTCATGTCCGGTACGCGCGCACTGGCCAAGGGTAACCTCGCCTACCGCGTCGAGGCGCATAGCACCCTCGCCGAAGTGCAGGCTCTGGCAGCAAGTTTTAATCGCATGGCCGATCACGTGCAGCAGGGACAACAGGCCCAGCGCGACTTTATCGCGAATGTTAGCCACGATCTCAAAACTCCGTTGACCAGTATCCAGGGGTACAGCCAGGCACTGCTTGACGGCACGGCCTCGACCCCGCAGCGACAGCAGCAGGCGGCATTGGTCATCAGCCAGGAAGCGCAGCGCCTCAGCAACCTTGTCGAAGAGGTCATTGACCTGGCGCGCTTGGACAGCGGCCAGCTCACGTTGCATTTGCAGCCAGCGAACCTGAACGACGTTGTCGCTGATATCGTAGAGGCATTTTCTGCTCGCAGTGACGCTGCCCACGTGCACCTGATGTGGTCGCCTGCCCCTGCTCCTGTACTCGTGACCGTCGATGGCGATCGAGTGCGCCGTGCGGTCTCCAATCTGGTGGACAACGCACTCAAGCATACACCGCAAGGCGCTACAGTGACCCTGGCCGTGGAACTTGCCGCTGCACACAATGGGGAAGGGGCGCTGGCCCAGGTCAGCGTAACGGATAGCGGCCCTGGCATCGCACCGGAAGAACAGCGCCGCATTTTTGAACGCTTTTACCGCATCGATCGTGCCCGCTCCGGGCGTGGCGGATCCGGGCTGGGATTGGCCATCGTCAAGGAGATCGTCGAGGCGCATGGCGGCAGTGTCGGCGTCGAGAGCATGGTTGGCAACGGAAGCCGCTTCTGGTTCACGCTCCCACTCTGACTCATCCTTGCCCCCCTCACGCACCATCTCCTCTCCCTGGCATCGTCCCCTCTGCTATTTTGCCCCATGCCTCTGCACGATGTTCGCATTTCTCCGTACACTTGTGTTATACTGTTTCCCAACTTCTGGTGGTAGGCGCGCTCCGGTGGTCGCCTGCCGACCCCATGTAGATCATTGAAAATTGACTGACAAATTGACCGGCTGAATTGCATTACGGAGGGCGCTGTGCGGGTAAGTTGTCTTCAAGAAAACTTGGCGAAAGGACTTGCCATCGTTGGCCGTGCCGTGTCGTCGCGTAGCACGATGCCCGTGTTGGCCAACATCTTGTTGGAAGCACGGGACAATCAGTTGCGACTTGCGGCAACGAACCTGGAAATCGGCGTGACCTGCTGGATTGGCGCCAAGGTCGAGGACGAAGGCTCCATCACGGTGCCGGCGCGCCTGCTTACCGAGTTTGTCAACAGCCTGCCGCCGGATCGAATTGATCTGGAACTGACCGTGCGCACGCAGACGCTCAACCTGCGCTGTGCCAACTTCGATGCCAATATGAAAGGGATCGATGCCGCAAACTTCCCGATCATTCCAACCATCGAGGGGGTGAGTGGCGCTGAGTATAGTGCTTTGGAAGGGATGCGCATCGAACTGGAATCGACCGGGCTGCGCAAGATGGTCGACCAGGTTGTCTTTGCCGCAGCCAATGACGAGAGCCGGCCCACGCTCACCGGCGTCGAAGTGACTTTCAAGGAGGGGCGTATCACGTTGGCTGCGACGGACGGCTACCGCCTGAGCGTGCGCAGCGCACAGGTGGATGGCAGCATGCCGGATATGCCCGTCACCGTCATCGTGCCGGCGCGCAGCCTGGGCGAACTGGCGCGCGTCAGCGCCGATGCCGATGAGAGCCGGCCGGTACAGGTGCTCGTCACGCGTGAGCGCAACCAGATACTCTTCCAGGTGTGGGGGAGGGGAGGCGAGGGCAAGGGCGGTGCCTTCCACCGCGTTGAACTGGCTAGCCAACTGATCGATGCCAATTTCCCAGACTACCGTGCCATCATTCCCAAGACGCACACCACGCGTACGGTGGTCGATACCGCCTCGCTGCTCAAGGCGGTGCGCGTCGCCTTTCTCTTTGCCCGCGACAATGCTAACATCGTGCGCCTCAAGATCAAGCCGGCCAATGGGGCAGGGGGCGGCCATGTGAGTCTGGCAGCAACGAGCAACGATATGGGGGACAGCGTCAACGACCTGGAAGCCATGATCGAAGGCGACGACCTGGAGATTTCCTTCAATGCCAAGTATCTTATCGACGTATTGAGCCAAATCGACGAACCACAGGTCGTGCTGGAAACAACACAGCCGACGCGGCCTGGCACGATTCGTCCGTTGGGCATCGGAGAGGACGTCTTCCTGCACGTCGTCATGCCCATGCACCCGTCGCGCTAAGGCAAGGTCGCTAGAAACCGGGGTTTTGTAAGTTCGCCCCCTCGGCAGCGGTGCTGCCCGAAAACTCTGATTGCTCAATCCCATCACGGCTAGATGCGGGCAGGGTGCACTAGATAACTGGCGAGGCAGAGACCACAATCTCTGCCTCGCTTTTTTCTTCCTCCGTGACAAAGACCCGCAGGTATCCTCTATCTTGTCTGCCCCGATACTCTGACCGGGTCGTCACTGGAGGAGTTTTTTGTGCAGGCGGGAGATGGAGCCAAGGCGGTGAATTCGCCCGAAGCCGCAGCAGCGACCCCCTGGACTCTGATACAATGAAAGGAGAATTGTGTAGATCGCAACAGAGGAAGTCTTCGTATCCTGGCTCAAAGGAGTGCCCCGTTACGATGGCGCGAAGCACAATTGCGCTCTTGCAACGAGCAGGCAGCAATCAGATGGCGCTCTACGACGTGTTGCGCCATCTGGATGAACTCAGCCCGCTTTCTGACCAAGGCGGGCTGAGTCATCGATCAATCTCGCCTAAATCCCATCACTTTAGTCCACCGGCGGTACCCGCAACACCATCCCGACGCGCAGCGCGTCGGCTGAAGGCAGAATGTCGCGGTTGACATCGAACATCTCCTTGATGCGATCCGGTGTGCCGTAGAGTTCCAGCGAGATGTTCCAGAGGGTGTCGCCTTCTTTCACAGTGTAGGTGGCGGGCGGGCGGACGAGCACGTTGACGACCGAAGCCGCATCGACATTCGGCAGGCGCAGGACGAGTTCCTCAAGTTCATTGCGCGCCGCTTCGCTCGCTACCGATCCCTCGATGACCAGTGTGCCCCCTTCCAGCCGACCCGTGACGTTCTCCGCCAAGTCAGGACGCTGTGCCTCGATCAGGACGGTGCGCAGATCATAAGGGCGTGACTGGATCGCCGCTTCCGGGCTGGCAGCAGCGATCGGCTCGATTGGAGCCTGTTCGGCCACGTCAGGCGCAACCGCTGCCGTGGCGGTCGGTAGGAGTTCCGTTGCCGTTGCCTCTGCGGTTGGGGCTGGAGCAACTAGCTCGACCGGAACCTGGGTCGCCGCTACTTGTTCTGGCGACGAGGGGATCGGCTGTGCGGCTGGTTCAGCGATGCTCGGCACAGGTATCAGCTCGACAAGCCAGCCTGGCCGATCTTGCCAGAAGTACCAGCCCATCAGCACAAGTAAAGCCGCTAGCGCCATGAAAGTGACCAACGCCGGCAAGCGTGAGCGCTGGGGCGGCTG
>CAIRNL010000575.1 GCA_903879975.1 uncultured Chloroflexota bacterium
GCTACGCCGCGCACAAGATCGCCACGAATCCGTTGCTCACGCTGATCGACAGCCAGGGCATCGTACGCGGCGTCCACCAGGGCGGCGATCTGGCGCGGGCAGCACTGGAAATGTTGGAGGGCGTTGTGTCGCCCAGCACTTCCCTTGCGCCGCCTGCCACTTCAGGCTGAAGTCACTCGTCCGCAGTGGCCGCCCCCCTCTGTGGCAGCGTCTTTCCGCCGCCTGATCCTTTCCCCGCCTGGCTTATTACTCACGATACGGAGATCGCGCCGACCACCGCGTCGCCTGCGCGCAGCCGTGCCCACCCGTTCTCACGCCAGCGGGCGCGTCGTCGCCGACCACACACGAGCCGCCATCCCGGCGCTGCGCTATGGCCTGGTAGGCCGCCCATAATTCCTCCGCTCCAAGCGACTCAGGGTAGAATAGCCTTCGTATGCACGAAACGGAACGCTCCTGGCCACAGCGCGAGGCATGGCTGCTGGCCTGCATCACGCTTGCCGCGCTGGCGCTGCGGCTGTGGGCACTGGGCGACAAGGGCCTGGCCTATGACGAGGCAGCGACCGCGCTGATGGCCCGAGCCGCGCCCGCCGAGATCATTGCCTTTCACTGGAACGCGGGCTTCGAGCATCCGCCGCTCTGGCAGTTGACGATGGCGGCATGGTCGACGATCTTTGGGCAGCGCGAGGCAATGCTGCGTCTGCTGCCGGCGCTGATGGGTGTGCTGTCCGTGCCGCTGGTGTGGATGTGGGTACGGTGCCTGTGGCCGGGCGAGCGTGCCCTGCGCCTGTGGACAGTTGCGCTCCTGGCGCTGTCACCCGTGCTGCTGCTCTACAGCCAGGAAGCACGCATGTACACGGTCGTGCTTGCGCTGGCGCTGCTCTCGCTGATTGCGCTGTGCGCGGCGGTGACCCGCCTGCGCGGTTGGGCGGTCGCCAGCTTTGTGGTCGCCAACTGGCTCATGACCGGCTTTCACTACTACTCCGTCCTGCTCATCGGCGTCGAGGGGGTCTTTCTGCTGCTCCTCGCCTGGCAGCGCCGCACGTGGCGCGGCGCGCTCGCCGGCAGCGCCGTCACCCTGCTCTCGCTCATACCGATTGCGCTGTGGATGTTGCTGGCGCCCGGCTTTCGCGCCACAGTAGGCGTCATCGCCGGCGGCATCGGCAGCAGTACGGCGCCCTCCGCCCTGCGTTTCGCCGACAGCCTGTGGCGCGATCTGAGCTTCGGCGCCATCCGCTGGCAGCCGGAGAGCGCCGTGACGGGCTTTCTGCTTGTTCCGTTGATCCTCCTTGGGCTGGCTGCAATCACGGTGTCGGACGTGCGGCGAATCCAAGATCGTGCGATTCCATGGAGTTGGCTGATCGGGCTGCTGGCGCTGCTGCCGCTGGCGATCAGCGTGGCGCTCTTTCGCTCGCTGGCCGCCCGCTACATTCTGTTCATTCTGCCGGCGCTTTGCGTGCTTGCTGCCGGCGGCATCGTCTGGCTGGGGCGGCGGAGCCAGCTACTTGGCGCGGCGGGCGCAGGCCTGGCGCTGGTGCCGGCCCTATTGGGCATCCACTATTACTTTGGGCCGTACGTCAAAAGCGAGTACCGTGAGATGGCCGCGTTCCTGGCCGCCAATCGCCGGCTCGACGAGGCAGTCATGCTCTATGCACCGCGCCAGCATCTGCTGACCAAGTACTACCTGCCAGAGATCGAAGAGCTGGCCACGGCACCTGCGGTCGAACTGCCGACCTACTGGCCGATCAACGCGCCACCGATCGTGCCCGAAGCGATGGACGGCGTCATCCAGGAGTTGCTGCGCAGCCATCCAGCGCTGTGGCTCGTCGTCACGGCAGAAGATGAAGTGGATGCCGGCGAGTTCGTACCCAAGTACCTGACCGCCGTTGCCTTCAAGGAGAGGTGCTGGGAGTGGCTGGATGTAAACCTATGCCGCTTTCTCAGCCCGCACTTTGTGAGAGCGCGCTCGACAGCTGTGCCGGATGAGCGCTTCAACGACGAACTTGTCCTGACCCGTGCGACGATCATGGCGCCGCCGGCCAACGCCCTGGATCAGGCGTACCTGCTGGTGCAGCTGATGTGGCTGGCCGAGCAAAAGCCATCGCGCGATTACCGGGTGACGTTGCGTCTAGTAGATAATGGCGGCGTAGCCGTGGCACAGCGCGACGAGTTGCCTATCGGCACGCTGCTGCCGCCTACGACCTGGAACGCCGGCGACGAAAAACCTGGTTATATGGCGCTGCCGCTGCCACAGGGCCTGGCGCCGGGCGATTACCAGGTGCTCGTCGGCCTCTACGATCCGAGCACAAGCGTGCCTGTTGGCGAATTTGTGACAGTCGGTACCCTGGTTCTGCCCTAGCCGGTCCATTGGTGCGAGCAACGGCTGGCGGTCACAGACCGCTGCTACACCCTAGGCCAGCCTATGAGAGTTCTCTGCTCTATGACACGACGGGATTGGTGGATCGTCCTCGGAATCATGCTGCTGGCGGGCGCGCTGCGCTTCTACCAGCTTGGCGTCGTGCCGCCTGGCCCGCAGTTCGACGAGGCTTTCAACGCTATCGACGCCGACCAGGTGCTGGCCGGCAACCGCCCGCTCTTTCTGCCAGCTAACGGCGGCCGCGAGGTGCTCTACACCTACTATCAGGCCGCGATCGGTGCGCTGGCGGGCCGGCTCGACCTCTACACGTTGCGGCTTGCGTCGGCGTTGGCTGGAACCCTGACGGTGCCAGCAGTCTACGTGCTCGTGCGGGCACTCTTCCGGCGCAACAGCCAATTGCTGGCGACGCTGACGGCCCTGGCGCTGACTGTCAGCTACTGGCACATCCACTTCAGCCATTATGGCATCCGTATCATCCTCATGCCGCTGATTCTGAGCGGCGTTTTCGGCCTTTTCTGGTACGGCTGTGCGGGCGGGGGCCAGTCTAACGCAAAGA
>CAIRNL010000576.1 GCA_903879975.1 uncultured Chloroflexota bacterium
GCCGCTGGCGGAGTGGGTGCCGCCGTGCGATATTGTGTGGTTGCCTGTTACCATGGGGCAACCGGCTCGATTGAAGGAAGCTGGGGAGGTGAGAACGGATCGGATCGCTGCCCAGTTACCTGCACAACCTGCGGCCGTGCCGTCGCAGGCCGATGGCGCTTGCGACTATCAGCATCGTTCTGGCATGCTTCCCTCCACGGAATGGCTTGCTGAGCAGATTGCCGTTCTGCCGGAGTCGGTTAACCCGGAACTTCTTTATCAGGGATGGATGGATCACTACCGTGCCCACGAAGGATTGAGCCCGCGTGACTCAGCACGCAGCTTCGGCCGTGCGCTCGACACTGTCTTCAAGCACGTGGGGCGCACCCATCGTCGCCGCTGCTAGGCAAGCAGAATCCATCGAAGCTGCCGGTGGAGCGGCCTCTATCTGGATTCAGGCAATCGTTCTGTGCTGTGTGGCCGCTGTTTAACGTCCGACCAGCGCTGCCAGGAAGCCGCCGACGAACGCATCGCCCAATCCGACTGTCGTCGGCTGGGATGGCTCGACATGTGCGACCGGGACGCAGCAGACATTGTCCTTCAGCCGGCGCGTGAGGTCTTCGGCAAAGCGGACGCCGTCCGGATTGGGTGGGAGGGCTGCGACTGCCCGGTACTCGAGTTCGGTGAAATCGTCGCCATAGCAGAAGCGGGCCGTTGCCATGGTGACGCCGCCCTTGAGCGCTGCTGCGTAGTCTTGCGCAGCAGCGCCGTAGGCCAGCGCCCAGTACAAGGAGTGTACGACGAGGATCGGCGCGGCAATCAGGTGGTGCAGGGTCGCGAGGGCTGTCTCCATCTGTGCTGCGTTGAGCACGTCCAGGCGCCGGCCGATGTGTGCCTGCAACTCGTCTTCGTTGAGGCTGTAGACAGTGATCCGGCCGGCCAGTGCCTGCTGGATGCGCGTGCTGAAGCTGGGATTGTAAAAGGCGGCATCTTCGAAGAAGACGCACGCGCCTTGCGGCAGAGCGTCAATCATACGCTGTACTGCCGCGATGCGATCGAGCAGGAGTTCTTCGCTCTGCATGGCGTTGAAGCCTGAGATCAGCAGCGCCTGGGCCGCCGGTAGCAGGCGCGCAAAGTCCTCGTTCAGGCGCATCGTGATGTTGTCAGTATCGTGGTGATAAATGATGCGGTTCGCACGGTGCGCCCTGAGGTCGATATCGCTGGCGCAAACGTGCGCGCTGCTGGCAAATTGCACGATGAGGTGTGGGTAGAGCGTATCGACCGCATTGCTGCACACGTAGGGGCTGTCGGCCGGGATCAGCCGCCGCACGGGTTCGTTGACGGTGACCAGATGCAGTGCCGACACGCAGCCCAGCTTTCGCATCGCAATCGCTGCGCGCACGGAGGTTCCGCCCAACGTAATCTTCTTGGTAAAGCGCTGCGCAAAGTGCTCGATGAGCGCCGGCGCAGCGACGAAGCGCTCGCCTCCTGTGCCGGACTCCAGGAAGTGGAGGATCGAAATGACCAGGTCGCGTTCTGTGCCGATCGGCGCATCGGCTGTCAGGTCGCTGGCCTGGATCGCATAGTGTGTGATCAGGTGTTCCAGGACGGCGGAATCCCAGACGATCTCATAGTCGACGTTGTCCCCGAATCCCAGGGCAATCTTTGCGTTCATCTTGGTCCTGTGTTGTCAGGCCGCATGGTGCGTTGCAAATCAACTCGGCCGGCGCAGACAAACTGGACGTTCCAGCCTGTCTGCGTCCGTGTAGTTCGGCTGTCGTTTCGCAATCAGGGGGATAGAGCGACTCGGCTCTCTCAGTAGAGGGCAGCCTTGCCTGCTGCGTTGAAGAGCTCGATCTTGTAGCGGGCGACTTTCTTCATTGCCTCAATGCAGGGCGGGTAGATGGAGTTTGGCTCGCGCAGCAGTGGGTCTGCCAACACGGCGCGGCATGTTCGGTAGAAGGCATCCTTGATGTCACTGGAGATGTTGATCTTATTGATGCCCAGGCGTACTGCAGCGGCGATTTCGCTGTCCGGGTTGGCCGAACCGCCGTGCAGGACGAGCGGAATGTCGACGCGTGACCGAATCTCTTTCAGCAGTTCCAGCTTCAATTCAGGCTTTCGGTCCTTGGGATAGATGCCGTGTGACGTGCCGATGGCCACGGCCAGTGTATCGACGCCGGTCGCCTCGACAAAGCGGACTACGTCATCTGGATTGGTATAGATGATCTCCTCGGTGCCGGCCTCTGCTTCGGGTCCCGTGGTGCCGATGGTGCCGAGTTCGCCCTCGACCGAGACATTGACTGCATGCGCCAGGTCCACGACCTGCTTGCAGATAGCGATATTCTTCTCCAGCGGATGGATCGAGGCGTCGATCATGACTGAGGTAAAGCCGCACTGAATCGCCTCCATGATGTGGGCCAGCGATGCCCCATGGTCAAGGTGGATACAGACCGGGATCGACGCCTGGATCGCCTCATCAACTGCCGCTTTCACAAACGATCGGTGAACGAAGTGCAGTTCGTCGGGGTGGATGGCCAGGATGACGGGAGACTGCATCTCCATCGAGGCATCCATGACACCTGTCAACAACATATTGCTGCTGATATTGAAGGCGGGGACAGCGAAATCATGGGCATGCGCCACCGCCAGCAGGTCTTTCATATTCATCAACATAGCATTGCCTCCCAGAAAGCGTATCAATCGTGTGAAATGAACGCTGCTTATCCTTTGACCGAACCGGCAGTCATGCCGGCGATGAAGTAGCGCTGAAAAAACAGGAAAAGAATCAAAACAGGCAGGCAGCCCAATACGCTCATCGCCATCATCTCATTCCACTCGTAAGAGTGCTGTCCCATCAACAAGGCGATGCCGACGGGAACGGTACGCAGGTCCATTGTTTTCGTCAGCGTGAGCGCAAATAGAAATTCGTTCCATGCCTGCATGAAGGTGTAGATGCCGGTCGAGACAAGGCCGGGCAGCGAAATGGGGATGAGCACGCGCCACAGGGCGACGAATCGGCTTCCGCCATCCATCATGACCGCCTCGTCCAACTCCTTGGGAAGGGTGTTGAAATAGCCGGTCATCATGATGATGGCATAGGGCAGCGTGAAGACCATGTAGGTCAGCACGAGCGCTGTATACGTATTAAACAACTGCAGGGTGACAATCAGGCTGAAATAGGGAATCAGCAGCGTAATTGGCGGCACTGCCTGGATGCCGATGATCAGCATATTCAGAGGGTGTTTGAGCAGAAATTGATAGCGGCTGAAGCTGTAGCCGGCCAGGCTGCCCACCACCAGCGTTGCGAGCGTGACGAGCAGGGCGACCAGATAACTGTTGACAAAGAAGCGAGCTTTCTCTGAATTGGTCAGCACGGCCAGATACGCGCCGAAGGAGACGGTCTCGCCAATCAGCCGTGGCGGGTAGGCGAAGATCTCGGTATTCGACTTGAGCGACGACGAGATCATCCACAAGATAGGAAAACCCGCATACAGTGCGCCGGCCAGGAGCGCAACGATGACAAGCACCCGGGCTGTGGCCGTTCGCACCGGATTGGCACGCATTTTATTCATCGCTCGCTCGCTGCTGTCGCACGTAGAAAAGGGCCACGAACATGCAAAGCACCAGGATAATAAACGCACTGGCCGACGCCTGCGAGAACTGGTAGGAACTGAAGGCTGCCTTGTAGGTGAAGGTGCTGAGCATCTCTGTCGCGCGGATGGGTCCGCCGCCTGTGGTCATCCAGATCAATGTGAACTGGTGGATCGTCCAGATGAAATCGAGCATGGCCAGGCTGACGATGATCGGCTTCAACTGAGGGATGGTGATGTAGCGGAAGAGCTGCCGGCCATTGGCGCCGTCGATCCGGCCTGCTTCGTACAGTTCGTCCGCAATGCCCTGCAGCCCTGCCAGAAGGCTGACCATGTAAAACGGATAGCCTGCCCAAATATTGATGAACGTGACGGCATGCAGCGCCAGTTGCCGCGAACTCAGCCATTCGATCTTGCTGTCGGCCAGCCCGGCTGCCAGCAGAACGTAGTTGATCACGCCATTCGGGTTGAGCATCAGGCGCCAGAGAATGGCAATGATCGTCGCCGTGAAGACCCAGGGCAGGATATAGATGACGCGAAAGATCGCTTTGGGAATCGGGCCGATCCATCTCGTGTTCAACAGCATTGCGAAAGAGAGCCCCAGGATCAGGTGAAAAATGACGCTCATCGCCGTGAAATAGAGCGTGTTGAGCACAGCCTGCTGAAACACATCGTCCGTGAGCAGGTCGAGATAGTTGCTGGCTCCCACAAAGACCGGATTCTTATTCATGATGACATTGTCCATCAGCGAATAAGAGAAGACCATCCCAATGGGCAGCAGGGAGAGGACGGCCAGCAGGAGGAGTGTGGGCGACAGGTAGGCAAAGGGAATCAGTTTCTTCGTGACTTGCTGCATCGGTTCGCTCTTGGAAACTGTATCGGGGGGTGGAGGGCGACACCCCCC
>CAIRNL010000577.1 GCA_903879975.1 uncultured Chloroflexota bacterium
CCCCGTAGCGTATGTCTTCCAAGCATGCCTGGCTGGACTTGAGCCTGGCCTCGCGCATCAACCGCGCGACCCGACGGTTCTCGCGCCAGCTGTGCTCTCGATCCACCAGCATGGCGAAACGTTCGTCAAACGGCAGACTCATCGTCGCCGCGCTGCTCTGCTGCTCGGCAAAGGCCGCTGCCATACCGGGCAAACGAAGCGCCTTCAGAGTTTGTAGCGTCTGTTCCATCAACATCCTGCCTCCTTGGGTTAGTGGCGGTAGTAACCTGAGCCACGCACGTTGGCGTGATCTGGCATAGCGAACTCGGTTTGTGTCGGACCGACCACAGGTTGGCGGTCCAGCCCCTTGTCCAGAATCGAGGCCACCGATCGGTAGCGATGCGCGCCAATTGCCAAAGCTCGAGTGCAGGCCGCCTCCATACGGTCATGCCCGGCGGTACGCGCCAGTCGCATCAGACCCAGGCACGAGCGGTAGCCTTGCTCGGGATGTTGTTTCTCCAGCAGCAGGCGCTTGACGAGTTCACCAGTGGCGGGGCCGACGCCAGCCGCCCAGCTCATCAGCCGACCAGGCGACCAGTCAGCGTGGGCACGGTGCGCGGCAGGCATGTGCTCGGCGATCGTGGAGTAGCCCCCTTTGCGCGGATTTCTAGGATGACTGGCCACCCGGCGGCCTTTGGCCAGCACCTCGATGGTGCTGCGGGTGATGCGCAGTTCGACCCGCTGATGCACCAGCGCGTGGGGCACGCTGTAATAGTGGCCATCGTGCTCGACGTGGTAGTCGATGTTGACGCTGGCAAGCTTCCAGTCAGCCATCACGAACCGCGTCGCTGGAAGGGTTCGAAGGTACGGTGCGTCCAGTTTCTCAAACGCCTCTTTGCGGCACCCGGCCAGCTTCTTGAACGGACGATTGTTCAGTGCGGGCAGCAGTTCGGCGACAGCGGCATCCAATTCGGCGACCGAGAAGAACTGCCGATGGCGCAGTCGCGCCATGATCCAGCGCTCGACAACCTGAACGCCGACCTCGACCTTGGCTTTGTCCTGTGGCTTTCGTGGCCGGGCCGGCAGGATCACCGTGCCGAAGTGGCTGGCAAACTCGACCGCGGCACGGGTGAGTTCCGGCTCGTAGCGGTTGGCTACGGTGACCAAAGCACGGGGATTGTCCGGAACGATGAGTTCGGGAACGCCGCCGATGAAGTGTAACGCCCGGTCCAATCCTGTGAGCCAGTCGACCTGGGTTTGGCCCGGTGTCGCGCAGGCAAACGTATAGCTGGACGCCCCTAAGACGGCAACGAATATGCTGGCCTGTCGGATCTCGCCGGTATCGGCATCAATGGTTGCCACCGTAGGTCCAGCGTAGTCGGCAAACAGCTTCTCGCCGGCGCGATGAACCTGACGCATCGAGCGCTTGAGCTTGCCAGCCCATGCTCGGTAGCGCGTGCAGAACGCGGTGTATTGGAAGGCTGCGTCGCCAGCCAACGCCCGATACTCCTGCCAGAGCAGCATGAGCGTCACCCCCTTACCCTTGAGTTCCTGGTGCACTCGCGAGTAGTCAGGCTCGGTGAAGGCCGAGGCTCGAGCCGACGGCTGACTGTAGAGCCTGCGTTCAAGGGCCCCATCGTCCAGGTCGTCG
>CAIRNL010000578.1 GCA_903879975.1 uncultured Chloroflexota bacterium
GCCAAGCCGGCGTGCTGTAGCCTGGATTGCCGCGTTGTCGGCTGTCAGGGCGATGGCTTCGGCCAGCGTTTCGGCGCGCAGCTGGCGACGGGGCAGGGGACGCCCGCCGACGCCGGCTCGATGGACACGGTCGCCCCAGAATGGTTGGTCGGCGCTGAAGGGGACGACGATCTGCGGCACACCGGCGCGTAAGGCTGCCGCAGCCGTGCCTGCGCCGCCATGGTGTACGACCAGCGCAACCTGCCCGAACAGCCAGTCGTGTGGGGCGTTGTCGATGACCAGGACGTCGTCGCCTTGCTGCGCGTGCAGTCCCTGCCAGCCCGCCAGCAATAGCCCGCGCCGCCCTGCCTGGCGCACCGCTCCGACAACTGCGCGCGTCATTGCCGCCGGGTCGTCGTCTCCAAAGCTGCCAAAACCCACATAGATGGGTGCCGGCCCGCCAGCAAGAAAATCCGCCAACTCGATGGGAGGCTGCCAGTCGGCGGCCTGATCGAGAAACCAGAAGCCGGTGACGGCGACATTTGCGGCCCAGTCGTGCGGCCGCGGGGCCAGGTGCTCGCTGAATCCGTAGATCGCCGGCCGTCGGGCCTGGATGAGATCGCCGAAGACGTCGGTGTAGCGTAGAGGGGGCAGGCCGGTGATCGCCCGGCGTGCCTGGTTGCCCATGCCGGCCATGAGGAGTTGTAACGCCCGATAGGTAACGTGATAGGAGAGCCGGTGGAATGCGCCGGCCATCGGCCGCTGCGCCGGCCATGCCGTCAGCAGAGGGATGGGATAGGCGCTTGTCGGTGTGAAGGGCTGGAGCGCTGCCAGGATGAGTGGTACACGGTGCACCTCGGCCGCTGTGACGGCATTCAGGTAGCCCAGCGTCGAGCCGAGGATCAGATCGCATCCCTCCGTTGCTGCCAGAATGTCAGCCGTCACCTGGCGGATAATGGGCGAAGCCAGCTGCCGCAGGCGGCGGAGGGCACGCAGCGGGTGGGTCTCCGCCATCAGCCGCCGACCGGCCTCTCCCTGCAGGATCGCGCGAATGTCGCCGGCGAGCGGGACAAACGCAATTCCCTGTGCCTCGACAAACGCCTGAAATGTGCCGTGTGTATTGAGGATGACCTGATGGCCTGCCTGCAGCAGGCCGCGTGCCAGCGCCAGATAGGGCTGTACGTCGCCGCGCGTGCCAATGGTGACAATGCTGATTCGCATAGACCTCATTTTCCTCGAACGAATCTGGACACAGAGTCCACGTGGGACTCGATCGATCTGCATTGACGACATGGCCGCCGTATGGGGACGACCGGGCAACTCACCCTGCCAACTCCATCGGTGGATTTGCGCCCGTCGGCTCGAACAGGGTCGGAGACCTGCTGTCGGCGCTGTGGCAAACCCTCGGACGCAGAGGGGGCTTTGACGGTGATGCAGACTTCTGTTAGCCTTCCCCCAGTCGATTCCGTCTCACGTGAGGAGTTTGCATGTCGTCGGGAACCATCCTACCCAAGACGAAGATTACCATGAAGGATGTTGCGCGGCACGCAGGCGTCTCGCAGAGTACGGTCTCGCGTGTTCTGAGCGGCAACGACGCCGGCATCCCCATCGGGGAAGAGACGCGGCAGCGTGTGCAGGAGGCCGTCCGGGAACTTGGCTATTTGCCAAACCTGCACGCCGGCAGCCTGCGCGGGCAAAAGACGCGCATGATCGCCATGATGATCGCCGACATCGCCAATCCGTTTTACCACGCCATGGTGCGTGCGGCCCAGGATGTAGCGCGCGGGCGTCAATATGATGTGATGATCGCCAACTCCGATCACCAACGCGAAAACGAGAGGCTCTTTGTCGAGTCGATCATCCGGCGCCCGGTGGATGGTGTCTTCATGGTGCCCTATCACCTGACTGCCGAGGACCTGGACGAGGTCATCGGTCGCACCGGCACGGCGATTGTGGCCGTCGGGCAACATGTGGTCCATCCGGCTGTCGACACAGTGTACGGGAACGACTACCAGGCGGTCGTCGACCTGGTCACCTGGCTCCATCGCGAACGGGGACACCGGCGGATCGGCTTCATCGGCGTGACGAGCAGCCATTCGGCTGGGGTGCGGCGACGGGCTGCGTTCATGGCCGCCATGCGCGCCGCAGGCCTCTCCTGGGCGCCCGAACTCTTCCAACTGGGCGACTGGTCGACCGCCAGCGGCGAGCATGCGATGCATGCCTTGCTTGCCCTTTCTCGCCCACCGACCGCAGTCTTTGCCCTCAACGACCTGATGGCGATTGGTGCCATGGAAGCTGCCAACGCACGGGGCCTGCACATCCCGGCAGACGTGGCCGTCGTCGGCTTCGACGATATTCCGGCTGCCTCCTGGGTGCGCCCACAACTGACGACTGTCGCCCAGCACCCTGCTGAAATGGGGCGTATCCTGGCCGGAGCGCTGTTTGAGCGGATCGCCGGCACGGAACTCGGACCGGCGCGCCACTTCGAGGTCTCCTGCGATCTCATCTGCCGCGCCTCAGCATAAACCCTGCCTGCCTGAACCGGGCGCCGCATCTCCCTTGCCAGGGCCGGCGCAAGGTGCCTGCGTGCGCTGCGCGAACGGCACGAAATTCGCTCAAAATTGCCTATTGACAACTGCTGAAATCGTGTGCTAGACTACGAATCACCGCATACGATTGCATAGGAGACATCATGCCGCCGCAGGCTCGTTTCACGCGCAAATCGAGCGTTACCATGCGTGACGTGGCTCGGCTGGCCGGTGTCGCACAGAGCACGGTTTCGCGTGTCCTGAATGGCGCCCCGGAAACTATTCCGATCGGTGAGGAGACACGGCAGCGGGTGTTGGATGCGGTAGAGGAACTGGGGTATTACCCGAACCTGCATGCCGGCAGCCTGCGCGGTCAGAAAACTTTCATGATTGCCATGATGGTGGCCGACATCGCCAATCCATTTTATCACCCGATGGTGCGTGCGGTGCAGGATGTGGCCCATGTCAATCGCTACGACGTCATGATTGCCAATACCGATCACATGTGGGACGGTGAGAGGCTCTTTGTGGAGTCCGTGATTCGGCGGCCAGTCGACGGCGTAATTATGGTGCCCTATCATCTGACTGGAGATGATGTTGGTGAACTGATTGATCGCACTGGCGTAGCGGTCGTGGCATTGGGACCGCAGATCGCCCATGCCAACGTCGACACCGTATTCGGTGACGATGACAAGGCGGTGGTGAATGCCATCACTTGGTTGATTCATGAGCGAGGACATCGGCGCATTGGCTTCATCGGTGTGACGAGCAGTTACAGCGTCGGTGCGCGACGCCGTGCGGCTTTTCTGGACGCCATGCAGCGGGTAAGCCTGCCGATCGACCCGGCACTGTTCGAGATGGGCGACTGGTCGTCAGAAAGTGGAGATCGTGCCATGCAGGCGCTGCTGGCGCGACCGCAGCGCCCTACGGCGGTCTTTGCGGTCAACGACCTGATGGCCATCGGCGCCATGGAGGCGGCGCAGCGGGCTGGACTGTGCATTCCTGCTGATGTGGCGATTTTGGGCTTTGACGATATTCCGCCGGCGACTTGGGTGCGGCCGCGCCTGACCACGGTGGCGCAACATCCAGCGGAAATGGGGCGGCTCATGGCAACAGCGCTCTTTGAACGGATTCAGGGTGACTACAGTGGAGCGGGACGGCGCTTTGAGGTTCCCTGTAGTCTGGTTGTGCGAGAGTCGGCGTAGTCCCCCGTTCATGTGATACGCCGCAAACGCTCTGATTGGTTGCAGCGTGGCCATTGGTCTGCGTTTTACAACAGTTGATCGTGTGTTTTGTTTCCCAAGTAGATGCAAAGGAGATTTGCGTAATGCGTAAACTGTCAGTAGGCTTGATTTTGCTTGTGACGCTGGCGATGTTGATCAGCGCCTGTGGCGGTGCTGCGCCAGCCGACACCGGCGCCGCCGACACCGGCGCCGCCGACACCGCGGCTGCCGACACCGCGGCTGCAGCGGCGGAAGCTCCAGCCGCAGAGCCGACCCCAGTGGTCAACAACTTTGGCGAATGTGAAGACCCCCTGGTCTTGTGGCATGGCCTGACCGGCTCTGACGGCGCAGTTTTTGCTGAACTGCTGCAGCAGTTCAGCGAGGCCAATCCTGACGTCTGCCTGAATTCCGAAGGCTACCCGTGGGACATCTTCTTCCAGAAATACCCAACGGCTGTGGCTGCCGGTACGCCTCCGGACATGGTCATCTTCCATGCTGCTGAAGTTAACCAGATGGCGAACGAAGGGTTGATGGCTCCGATGGATGACATCATTTTCAATGATGGCACCCTGAACAAGGCAGATTTCAACGAAGTGCTGATCAACGGCATTTCCGTCAATGGGCAGACCATGGCTGTGCCGTTCGACAATCACGGCTGGCTGCTGTGGTATAACACCAAGCTGATGGAAGATGCCGGTCTGGACCCCGAAGTACTGCCGCAGAACGGTGCGGAGTTTATCGAGATGGCGCAGCAATTGACGGTTGACGTCAATGGAAAGCACCCGAACGAAGAAGGTTTTGACAAGGACAACGTGGCCGTGTGGGCCATCGACTACACTTGGCCGCGCTTCACCATCCCGACGACACTCTGGCAGTTCGGCGGTGGCGTAGTCAGTGAGGATGGCACGACTGCGACGTTGAGCAGCCCCGAGTCCATTGCGGCTGTGCAGTTCTGGCACGACTTGATGTACAAGTACAATGTGGCGCCGCCGGCGGTGCCAGGCAAGACCTGGGCCGGCGACCTGTACAAGAACAACCAGCTGGTCTTCATGTGGGAAGGCACATGGACGGGTGGCTTCATGCGCGACAATCCGGACGTGGCGGCTCTCACCAAGACCGCGTTCATCAACTCGCTGGCACCGGATGGCAACCAGGCTGTGAAGTTTGACTCCCACATCATGTCGGTTCCGACCGGCGTGGACCAGGACGGCATTGACAAGGCCAAGAAACTGATGACTTTCCTGGTTCAGAATGGCGCCTACTGGGCGACCTCCGGCCAGGTTCCGTCGCTCAAGTCAGTGCAGGCACTCCCTGAAGTGCAATCGATCCCTTCCGTCGCCAAGGCAGCCGAGCAGTTCAATGCCATCGGCCGCACGGACCTCGCCCACCCTGCCTTTATCGAAATCCAGACCGCATGGGAAACCGCTGTGGGCAACGCGCTGGCTACGCCAGATGCCGACGTTGCGGCGGCCCTGCAGGCGGGCAACGACCAGATTCAGGCAATCCTCGATCGCCCGTAATTGACTTTATAGTCCCTATCGGAGCAGGGGTACCCCTGCTCCGATAGCCTTTGCCCTGTAGATGGAGCGGATGACTCATGACCACAGCGAGTTTGCCTGCGCGGCACCCGACTACCTTTCAAAGACGGTGGAAGACAATACGCAAGCAGTTGCCGAACTATCTGTTCATCCTGCCGCATTACGTTTTTTTTACCGTTTTCCTGCTGTACCCCATCTTCCGGGGGGTGCAGATCAGCCTGTACGACTGGAAGATCATGCTGAAGGATCAGAGGTTCATCGGACTGGCCAATTACCAGGC
>CAIRNL010000579.1 GCA_903879975.1 uncultured Chloroflexota bacterium
GCGGCCTCCGCCTCGGCGACCGTGGCCGAGGTGCGCGCCAGCAACTGGTCCAGTTGCGCCTGGGCGCCACCCAAGCGAGCCACCAGCTGGTTGACCTGCTCAGTGACGCCAGAGAAACGGCGCTCGAACTCAGCCGTCAACGTGTTCACGGCCTTTTCGTATTGGCCCTGCACAGTGGCGACAGCCGATTCAAGCGCTGCAGTGACGACAGCCGCCGTCTCGCGAGCGCCGGCCACGAACTGGTCAAAGCGCTCGACTGCGGTCGGCGTGCGCAGCGCGGCTGGCGCGCCAAACCAGACGCCAAGACCGGCCACCAGGCTGACGACGAGGAAAAGCTTCATAGCAAAAGCAATGCCCCGGTCGCTCTGCAAAAGTTCGTGGATCGTCTCGCTGCATAATTGGAGAATCTGGGAGTACATGCGAAAGGCGTTTTTCATCAGTTCGGTTTCCAGAGAAGAGGTCGTCTACAAGGAAGAGTCGATAGAAACCAGAATTTTGCAAGTTCGCCCTCTCGGCAGCGACGGTGCCCAAAAATCCTGGTGTCCCCATCCCTTCGCGTCAGCGCGCCAGGAATTGCTGCACCTTGAGTGCCTCGTTGAAATAGGGTATCTGCTGCAGGCCATAGGCGCTCCCATAGAGCGCGACGAGCACGATCACGAGTATGAGTACCCCGTAGGGCGCAGCCAACACAAAGAGCGTCTGCGGTGTGCCGAGATCGTGTGTGACCTTGATCGCCAGATATTGGGTGGCGAGCAGGAGCAGGAAGAGCAGCGATAACGGCACGGTCGCGCCTGGCACGATCTGAATCACGAGGAGCAACAAGGGCGCATGGGCGAGGGCAACCGTCCCCAGCGTCTGGCCAACGCGCGCCTGGCTGCCAAACCAGCGCGCAGCCCAGTGCGCCAGCACGGAGAAGAGGAGCCAATTGCCGAAGGTCGTCACGATCAGCAAGACACTGCCGCTGAGGGTCGCTGTGAGCGTCGGATAGCCCAACAGGATGCGCACTCCTTCCCAAAACACTGCGTGCCCCTGCTGAAATTGCCCGGCAAACGTCGGGTCTTGCCGCACCTGATCCGCATACCACGGCCAGCCTGTCACGGTGTCGTAGAACAGCCTCTGCAACGAATCCAACTGCGGCGCCGTCAGCCACCCTAACCAGTAGGCGAGCATCTGCGCAAGGGTGACCAGAACGACCATAGCAAGGAGCAGGACAAGGCCACGGCGGCCCGGATAGTCGCTGCCACGAACCAGGGCATATGGTTCGGTACTAAAGAGCAGCGTACGGCCGAGCAGCGCCAGGACGCCCGGCTGTGACTCGCCTGCACCGCCATGATGCGCTGTCAAAACGCCGGCGGCTTTTTCCGGTGCCACCGTCACTTCCCCAGATCTGTCGGGCATAGATTCCTTCCCCATAGCGCTGGCGTCCGGCAATGGATGCGTCCTGTTGCCGATTGATTATAACGGTGGACGATGGCTCAACCAACTCGCCGCCATGAATAGGCGATCTGTTCCACAGTCGGGACAGGAAACGTCTCAGACGGGATTCACCGATCTCTTCGTGCCTCTTTGCGTCCTTTGTGGCTTCGTGGTAGCGTTTTCCAGACAGTTTCCAAGACAACAGGATTGAGGCTACCATGAACTGGATTCACGATCTCTTTGGCATTCACAAGCCCATCATCGCCATGTGCCACCTGCGTGCGCTGCCGGGCGACCCCGGCTACGATGCGGCCAAGGGGCTCGACTTCGTAGTGGAGAAGGCGCGCGCCGATCTGCATGCGCTACAAGCCGGCGGCGTCGATGCCATCATGTTCTCCAACGAGTACAGCACGCCTTATCTGCTCCAGGTCGAGCCGATCACGCATGTCACCATGGCGCGCATCATCGGTGAGTTACGGCGCGAGATCCAGGTGCCCTACGGCGTCAACGTGCTGTGGGACCCCAAGGCCACCATCGAACTGGCAGTCGCAGTCGGTGCGTCTTTCGTGCGCGAGATCTTCAGTGGCGTCTATGCCAGCGACTTCGGCCTGTGGAACACCCACAGCGGCGAGGTGGTACGCCTGCGCAACCGGCTGGGCGGCGACAAGATCAAGCTTTTCTACAACATCGTGCCTGAAGCCGCTGCCTACCTGGGCAATCGTGACATCGCTGCCATCGCCCGTTCGACTGCGTTCAACGCCCAGCCTGACGCGCTCTGCGTCTCCGGTTTGATCGCCGGCGCCGAGACGGACACCGGCACGTTGACTGCAGTCAAGGAGGCCGTGCGCCACACAGCGGTCTTTGCCAACACGGGCGTGCGTGCCGACAATGTCGCCGCCCAGTTTGCTATTGCCGACGGCGCCATTGTCGGCACGACCTTCAAAATCGACGGCTACATCTGGAGCGACGTCGACCCGCGGCGCGTGGCTACATTCATGCAGGCAGCCCGCGCTGCGCGCGGATGAACGCACGTCCTAGAGCCGATCGATCCATGCATCCCTTTCTGTGCCTTGCGCCTTTGTGGTTGCCTATTTTGAACTGGTGAGAAATCGTCATGGATACTCGCTGGCGGCAGCTTGCCGCCATTCTCGTCACCTATTCGGCTCGGGTCAGACCCGGCGAGCGCGTGCTGATCGCCATGGGTGAAGTGGAAAGCTTCCCGCTCACCCATGCGCTCTACGAGGCGTGCATCTGCGCCGGCGCCTACCCGCAGGTGCAATTCAGTGCAGAGCAACTGCGCCATAGTCTGCTGGTGCAAGGCAGCCCGGAACAGCTGGGGTGGACGCCGGAGATGGAAGCGCAGGGCATGGCCTGGGCCGATGTCTACTTCGGACTGCGCGGCGCCTTCAACCTGCACATGCACGACAACATTCCGGCGGATCGCCTGGCGCTGAACCAGGCCGCGCAGGGGCGCATCTCCACGTTACGCTGGCAGCAGACACGCTGGTGCCTGGTTCGAGTGCCGAACGCAGCCTTTGCCTTCCAGGCGGGTGCCGACGAGGAGACGATCGAAGCGATGTTCTTCGCCGCCTGCCTGCTCGACTGGGAGCAGGCGGTGACACAGTGGTCGCGCTGGGCCGAACGGCTGAATCGCGGCAAGCACGTACGACTCGTGGGCCGGGAGACCGACCTCAGCTTTTCCATCGAGGGCCGACGTTGGATGGTGGGCAACGGCAGCTTCAACATGCCCGACGGCGAACTGGCCACTGCGCCGGTTACAGCGACGCTGCACGGCCATGTCACGTTCGAGTGGCCCGGCGTGCTGGGCGGGCGGCTGATGCACGGCATCCGCCTGGCCTGGGAGCATGGCACCCTCGTCCATGCCTCGGCGGCCACCAACGAGGCCTTCCTGCAGCGTATCCTGGCCACCGATGCGGGCGCTTGCCTGGTTGGCGAGTTTGCCATGGGCACGAACCCCCATATCGACCGTTTCTGTGCCGACATTCTGATCGACGAAAAGATAGGCGGCACGGTACACATGGCCCTTGGCCGCGCCTATCCCGAATGCGGTGGCGACAACCAGTCAGCCATCCACTGGGACATTGTGAAAGACATCCGCCAGGAAGGGGTCGTCTATGTAGATGACCAGGTTGTGCTGGCGGGTGGGCAGTTCTTGCTTGGAGACTAAACCGTGCGTCCAGCGCGCTGGCTCGCAGATTGAGGTGATTCATCTACCATCATGGCCCACTATTTTGTAGGCGTGGACATCGGCACCTATTCCAGCAAAGGTGTGCTGGTACGAGATGACGGTACGGTCGTCGCCAGCCAGGTCACTCCACATGCCCTCTTCATGCCGCAGCCCGGCTGGTACGAGCACGATGCCGAAGCGACCTGGTGGCACGACTTCGTCACGATCACCCGCGCGCTGCTGGCGCAGAACCGCATTGTCGCCCGCGAGATCGCCGCAGTCGGCGTCAGTTCCATCTCGCCCGCGATCGTTCCCATCAGCGCAGATGGCGATGTATTGCGTCCGGCCATTCTGTACGGTATCGACACGCGCGCTACGCAGGAGATCGCAGAGATCGAGCAGGCGCTGGGCGGCCGCGATGCCTTCTTCCAACGCTATGCAATGACACTGTCGGCGCAGTCGGCTGCGCCTAAGATGCGCTGGATTCGCACCCACGAGCCGGCTGTATGGCGTGCAACACGGCTGATTCTCAGCGGCGCCGGCTATATCGTCTGGCGGCTGACCGGCGCCGCCACCCTCGACCACTACGACGCGGGAGCTTATGCCCCCCTCTACGACCCTGCCAGGCTGGGGTGGGATGCGACCTTCGCCGATCTGGTCGCACCGGTCGAGTGGATGGCGCAACCGACCTGGACATGTGCGATTGCAGGTCAGGTTCACGCCGCAGCGGCGGCGGCCACCGGCCTGGCTGCGGGCACGCCTGTCATTACCGGCACCGCTGATGCTGCTGCAGAGGCGATCAGTGCAGGCCTGGCAGCAACCGGCGATATGATGATCATGTACGGCTCGACGGTCTTTTTCATTGTGCGCACGGCGCAGCCACCAGCCAGCCGGCGCTTCTGGGGTGCCCATTTTCTGGAGCCCGGAAGCTATGCACTGGCTGGTGGCATGGCCACAGCCGGCAGCTTGACGCGCTGGTTTCGCGACACCCTGGGGCAGGCAGAGATGGCCGCTGAAGCAGCAGGAGGCGCCAATGCTTATGCGGCGCTCGCCAGACTGGCAGGCGAGTCGGCGCCAGGCGCCCACGGTGTGCTGGCCCTACCCTACTTCGCCGGCGAGCGCACACCCTTGAACGATCCAGACGCGCGCGGTCTCTTCATCGGCCTCTCGCTGGCAACGACCCGCGCCGACCTTTACCGTGCCCTGCTCGAATCGGTCGGCTATGCTATCTGCCACAATCTGCATGCCATGGGCAGTGAGGGCGTCACAGCACAACGCATTCTGGCCGTAGGCGGCGGTACGCTCAACGACCTTTGGATGCAGATGGTGAGCGACATCGTGGGCATCGAACAACGCGTCCCTGCCCAACAGATCGGCGCCGCCTACGGCGATGCCATGCTGGCTGCTGTCGGCGCCGGCTACTTTGCGGACAGCGCAGCGGCTGTGCGAGCTTGGGTGCGATCGGGTCGTGTCATCACGCCCGATCCAGCACAACACGCCCGGTACGTGCCCTATTATCAGCTCTACCGCACCCTGTACGACCAGACTGCGCCGGCGATGCATGGTTTGAGTCGTCTACAGGCGATCGCAGCAGCAGGGGCGACAACGTGATCCGCTGCGTTGTCGACCACTCACTGCGAGTCGGGCGCGACCTCCTGATGGGTGCACCATCCGACGGTCAAATCGAGGCCGACCGTCAAAAAAGGCTTGACAATCTCTCGCTCTCGCTTCATGCTAAGGGAAGAAGGGTGCAATCAGCAGCCCACATCGAAGGCATGCCCGCTGGAGTCCGTGATTCCCTTACCGATCTTTTCTCCAAGCAAACGGGAGGAAATAGCATGTTGACCGACCATGACGTTCGCCAGGCAGTGGAGTTCGAAAGCCACGACGCGCCGGTGCTCAGTGTCTATCTCAACGTCGATCCGCATCAACGCACTGTCGAGAACTACAAACTGGCGCTGCGCAACCTGCTGGATAAGGCAGAGAATGCCGATCCAGAAGATGTGCGGCGCATGAACAACTACATCGAAATGGGCTACAACCGCACCGGCCGCGGCGTGGTGCTCTTCAGTTGTGCGGCAAAAGACTTCTGGTGGGCGCAGAGTTTTGCCGTGCCGGTGGATGATTTCGTCTTTGTCAGTTTCCGTCCCTATGTGCGCCAGCTGGCACGTCTGCTCGACACCTACGAGCGCTGTGGCGTCGTACACGTCGACTCCGAGGGAGCGCGACTCTTTCTCTTCAACATGGGCGTGCTGGAAAGTGCCGACGGCTATCTCGGCGAAGAGGTGAAACAGCACCGGTCCGGCGGCTGGGCCAACCCGCGTTATCAACGCCACGAAGCACGCCAGGCACGCGAGAACCTTCAGGAGGCAGCCGAACTAGCCGAAGAGTTCTATCGCCAGACAAATACCCGGCGGCTCATCCTGGCCGGCACAGAAAGAAACGTGGCCACGTTCCGCGAGTTGCTCAGCAACCGTCTGCGCACGATGGTCATCGGCCAGTTCAGTGCCGATGCCAACGCCCGCGAGGCAGATATTCGCGACAAGGCGCTGGAACTTGCTGCGAAGGCCGAGGCCAACGAGGCGCAGAGCATGGCTGACCTCGTCGTCTCCATCGCGCGGCAGGGCGGCAACGCCGTTCTGGGACTGGTCGACACACTGACAGCGGTGCAGCACGGCCGGGCCCAGCATGTCGTTGCCCTTTCCGGCTATGCCCAGCATGCCTACCGCTTTGTAGACAGCGGCGTGATTGTGACTGAACTGACCGAGGACAGCGCCCTGGCCAGCGGGCGCATTCAAGACCTGCCCGACGCCGTGGAGAGCACACTGCGCCGGGCCCTGGTGCAGAGCATTGGCGTGACGCTGGTCGACCAGCACCAGGAACTGGCTCAGTTTGGCAAGGTCGGTGCACTGACCCGCTGGTAGCCGCTCGCTGCAGCATCGGCCAATCTGCATTGCCTTTGCGTTCTGTTAGAGGAGCATTTGTTCGGAATCCCGGTTACGCTGTTTTCGTATCGATCAAGCGTACAACGTGAGCAGGGAAAGTAGCGCTGACGTCAGGAGAAATGTACCCACCATGATGCGATTTGATCGATTTACCGAAAAGGCACAAGAGGCTGCTATGCGCGCCTATGAGATTTTGCAGCATTTCAAACATACCCAGGTCGATACCGAACACATCTTCCTGGCGCTGCTCCAACAAAGCGGGGGTGCGGTGCCGCAGATCATGCAGAGCCTGCAAGCGCCCGTACCCGAAATAGTGCAAAAGCTCACCGATGCACTGGAAAGCATGCCACGCGCCAGCAACAGCCCGTACAGCAGTACGACCACGGCGCAGGTCTTCATCACGCCGCGCTTGAAGCGAATCATGGATATCGCCTACGAAGAAGCGATGCGCATGAAGGATGAATACATCAGCACCGAGCACATCCTGCTGGCCGTCGCCAGCGAACGCAACACGCCCAGCGCCAATATCCTGCGCGAGTTCAACGTGAGCAAGGAGCGCATCGCCGAAGCGATCACCGCCATCCGCAACGGGCAGCGCGTCACCGAACCCAACGCCGAGAGCAAATACCGCGTGCTGGAAAAGTATGGCCGGGACTTGACCCGCGCTGCCAGCGAAGGCAAGCTCGACCCCGTCGTCGGCCGCGAGGCTGAGGTGCTGCGCGCCATCCAGGTGCTCTCGCGCCGCACCAAGAACAACCCGGTGCTCATCGGCGAGGCCGGCGTCGGCAAGACCGCCATCGTCGAAGGACTGGCGCAAAAGATCATCCTCAACGACGTGCCCGATACCCTGGCGGGCAAGCGGGTCATCTCGCTCGACCTGGGTGCGTTGGTTGCCGGCACCCGCTTCCGTGGCGAGTTCGAGGAGCGGCTCAAGGCGTGTATCGAGGAGATTCAGCGCAGCGAAGGGGAGATCGTCCTCTTCATCGACGAGTTGCACACGATGGTAGGTGCAGGCAACGCTGCCGGTGCGATGGATGCCAGCAACATGCTCAAGCCCGCCCTGGCGCGCGGCGAGCTGCAGTGCATCGGCGCGACCACACTCGACGAGTACCGCGAGCACATCGAGAAGGACTCGGCCCTGGAACGTCGCTTCGCCCCCGTCTATGTGGACGAGCCTACCGTCGATGAGAGTATCGAGATTCTGCGCGGGCTACGCAGCCGCTACGAGGATCATCATAAGGTGCACTACGACGACGAGGCGCTGGTGCAAGCAGTCAAGCTGAGCCACCGCTACGTCTCGGACCGGCGCCTGCCTGACAAAGCGATCGACCTGATGGACGAGGCCGCTGCCAAGCTGCGCGTTGCCATGTTCGCCATGCCGGCGCGACTCAAGGAGATGAAGGCGCAACTCGCCGAACTCCAGATCAGAGAGGAGAAGGCGTGGGAAGGCCGCGACTACGAGAATGCGGCCCAGTACAAGGCAGAACGTGTGCGCATGGCAGAGGAATACGAAGAGTTGGTCACCGGCTGGCGTGTCGAGGCAGACCTTGACGAGATCGTCGATGCGCGCGATATCGCTGCCGTGATCAGTTCATGGACCGGCATCCCCGTAAGCAACCTCTTACAGACAGAAACTGAAAAACTTCTCAACATGGAGGAGGTGCTGCGTGAACGCATCATTGGCCAGACGCAGGCCATCGAGGCGGTCAGCGACGCCATCCGCCGTGCGCGCAGCGGGTTGAAAGACCCGCGGCGTCCCATCGGCACGTTTCTCTTTCTGGGACCGACCGGTGTCGGCAAGACAGAGATGGCCAAGGCATTGGCCGGCTTTCTCTTCGAGAACGACGACGCGCTGTTGCGCATCGATATGAGCGAGTACCGCGAGCCACACACAGTCAGCCGGCTCTTCGGCGCCCCCCCCGGCTATGTGGGGTACGATCAGGGCGGCCAGCTCACCGAGCAGGTGCGACGCCGGCCCTACCGGGTCATTCTCTTCGACGAGATCGAAAAAGCACACCCGGATGTATGGAACTCGCTACTGCAAATCATGGACGACGGCCGCCTGACCGACGGTCAGGGCCGCCAAGTCGACTTCCGCAATACGGTCGTAATCATGACGAGCAACGTCGGTGCTGAGGCTGTGAAGCGCGGGCCACTGGGCTTCATGACGCCCTCGTTTGACGAGACGAAATACAGCCAGGGCGAGTATGCCAACCAGCTCAAGCGCCTGTTCCGGCCAGAGTTCTTGAATCGCATCGACGAGACGATTGTCTTCGAGACGCTCTCCCGCGATCAGATCCGACACATCGTGCAGTTGCTGATGAAAGACATCAGCATGCGCATGGACGAACTGGGCTTCTCCGTGGAGATGACCGACGCCGCTGCCGACTATCTGGCGGAGATCGGATATGATCCGAACTACGGTGCCCGACCGCTGCGCCGCCTGTTGCAGCGCCGCGTCGAGAACGAACTGAGCAAGCGCCTGCTCAAGGGCGAGTACAAGACCGGCGACCACGTCGTTGTGGGCTATGACCCTGCGGGCGAGGGCGACAACAAGCTCACCTTCACGCTGATGGAGCAGGCGCCCATCGCCGTTCAGTTCCCGGTCGACAGCGATCACGCCTGAGCAGGATGCAAGAACTGGACAGACACAGGGGGACGGCCGCGAGCACCTTGATGCGCGGCTGTCCCCCTGACAGAAACGCTACCCCTTGATCACTGCCACAGGCCGCAAACGCGCCACCTTGCGCGCAATACCGGCCTGAGCAACCGTCTCCACCACGAGGTCTACGTCTTTATAGGCCTGCGGCGCTTCCTCGGCCAAGCCGGGCATGGAATTTGCGCGCACCCTGATACCGTCTGTCTCCAGTTCTTGGCGCAGGCGGTCGCCGCGTACTGACTGCCGAGCCTTGGAACGGCTCATCACCCGGCCGGCGCCGTGGCAGGTAGATCCCCATGAGTGCACCATGCTGCCTGCCGTGCCGACAAGCACCCACGATGCCGTGCCCATGCTGCCCGGTACCAGCACCGGCTGGCCGATGGCAGCGTAATCCGGCGGCAACTCCGGCGCGTGTGGGCCAAAGGCACGCGTGGCGCCCTTGCGGTGTACACAGACTTTCTGTGCGTGCCCAGCGACCTGATGCGTCTCGATCTTGCCCATATTGTGGGCAATATCGTATACCTGGCGCAGATGCCAACCACACGTGAAGTGCCCAGCAAAGGTTTCCTCAAACGCGCGGCGCGCAGCATGGGCCAGCAACTGCCGATTGACGAACGCAAAGTTGGCCGCCGCGCGCATTGCGCCGAGATAGGCTTCCCCTTCTGGGCTGTCCAGCGGCGCACAGACCAGCTCGCGATCCGGCAACGTGATCTGATACTTCCGCACTGCCCCTTGAAAGGTCTGCACGTAGTCGGTGCAGATTTGATGGCCCAACCCGCGCGAGCCACAGTGAATCAACACGACCAGGCAACCTGCCGTCAACCCCATAGCAGATGCGGCGTCAGGCTGAAAAACCTGGTCGACGACATCCACCTCGATGAAGTGATTGCCTGCACCCAGCGAGCCAATCTGCTCACGCCCGCGTTGCCTGGCACGATCGCTGACCTTGCTGGGATCGGCGCCGTCCAGCCGCCCGCCCTCCTCGGTGTGAACGAGGTCGGACTCGGTTGCAAAGCCCCGCTTCTGGGCCCAGTGGGCGCCCTCACGCAGAATGGTGTTCAGTTCGTCGACCGAGGCATGGACGATCCCTTCGCTGCCTACGCCGCTTGGGCAGTAGCGGTTCAGCAGGGTTGCCAGCGTATCGAGATAAGGCTGTGCCGCCGCCGCCTCGATCTGCGAGGCGAGCAGCCGAACACCGCAGTTGATGTCGTAGCCGATAGCACCCGGCGAGATCACGCCGTGTGGATGGGCTGTCGCCGCCACGCCACCGATCGGAAAGCCATAGCCCTGGTGCATATCGGGCATGACCACCACTGGGCTGACCAGGCCGGGCAGCGTTGCGGCGTTGACAGCCTGCTCCAACGATTTGTCGGCAGCGATCTGCTCGAGAAGCCAGCGGCTGGCGAAGATGCGCACGGCGCCGCGCATATCGGGTCGGTAGGACTGGGGAATCTCCCATTCATAGTCGCTAATCTGGCAAAGGTCGCTCAGTTCCATCGGTCGCCTCCGCAACCCGCAGACAGTGGCCTATCTTGATTGTATCATACCAATCTGGAACAGCTGGCGGCAGTTTGGCCCTTGTCCATGCCCCCGATGTCGGCAGACAGCCCCCGTATGGACGCCACGCGGTGCTGGCTGGCGTATCTGCTCGACCGTGTCCAGGCATCTGAATGCATCTTCTGAGCCGTGCAAGGCCGCCGCAGCAACCCGGCGCCCGCTCATACGTCAAAGACGACGACACTTTCGAGCCCATTCACCGTCCTCTCAATGCGCAGATTATGGAAGGTGACGGCCTTGATGGCCTTGACCATGGCGGCAATTGGGGCGCCGTGCAGTACGCCGTGCAGGATGTAAGGGGCATCGCCGGCGGCATTGTCAGGTGGTGTAATGGCGAGATCAAGCCTATCGAAAGCCAACCCATCCTGTTCGGCCAGATAGAGCATCTCTGAGAGAAAGGCCACCAGCAATACCTCGGCATCAGGCGCGCTCAAGTCGATTGCATGCGTCTGGCGCGGCGTAGCAGCCAGCTCAATGCCAGCGAGTTCGTTCATGCCTGCTGCAGCCTCGCACAGCAGCGCCGACAAATCGGGCGCCCAGACCCGTAATGCCCAGTCGGCAGTGTGCGGCACTTCTTCGTACCCCATCGGAGCCTCCTTTTCACCCCTCCTATCGGCGGCGGCATCAACGGCCGACAAGCGGCAGGTAGAGCCTTTCGGGGAGCATGCCCTCAGACTCCAGCGTGAAACGCATGGCACTGAAGGAGACATGCACCGGCGCATCTGTGACCGCAGCGTCGAGATAGACCTGTCCGCCATCGCCGGCGCCCAATTGGAAGCTGCCCAGTTGCAGCCAGTCGTCGTTGAGCGGAAACTGGTCCTGCACGCTGGCCACGACGCCGTCCAGCGCGTAGATGATATACCGTGCGCTGCGCGTATCCGCACTCAGTGTCTGGTTGCGACAGGGCCATACGACTGTCCCGTGGGCAGGGATCAGCGCCTCGATCCGCCATGTGCCGGTAACCGGCAGGGTCGGCTGCCAGAGGGCGTAGTTGAGAGGTGGGATCGTGCTGCCCAGCGCCTGCGCAGGCGACAGATAGGCCGGCTGCCCCCGCACGTTGGTGTAGCGATGCCACCCCGATGTGCAGGGTTCGTCTGCATCGTAGGCCGGCGCGAGCTGCGGCGTCTCGACGATCACCGCCACCGGCGCCTCCACCACGCCAGTCAAGTCGGCCACAATGCCGTCAAGCACATTGCTGTCAATTTCTAGCGTGACGCCCCCCCATGTCTCGTCATGGCTGCCCGTGTACTGGCGGATGCGCTGCGACTGGTTCCACAGCGTGGGCGGGAGACAGCTGGCCGGCAGGTCATTCACCGTCACTGCCGGGTCGTAGGCTGGGCGCGTCCATGCTGCAAACCAGACTGCGTCAGGCGCCGGCGAGAGATCAGCGTAGCGGGAGAGCGGCGGGTTGCAGGCCAGCGCATAGAGGCCTGCATCACTGCCACTCTGTTGAATGCGTTGCGTCCAGCCCGCAACAAAGGCACGCGCAGCCTCGACACAGGCATTGTCCTGGCCATCGTATGCCTCCAGGTCATAGTAGATCACGGTGCCTGCGCCCTGCGCATCCGTCAGTCCCAACGCCTGTGCCACCTGCAACGCCTGCTCGGCTTCAGCACGCCCCTGGGTGAAGGCTGTGGTCGGATCGGCGTCAAACCTGCTCGTATACTTCGTACACGGCGCCTGCGGCCCCACCCATGTAGGGATAAAGGTCCAGCCTTGCAGTGTCAGGCCTTCCAGACGTTGCGCCGTCAGCGACGCATTGGCGCAGAAGCGCAGCGCACCGCCGATGTAGAGATTGACCGCCCGGTAGGGGCCGGCATCCATCCAACGCCGCATATCTTCTTCACCCGCCAGTTCGCACATATCCATCCCGGGGCCGCGCAGGCGCGCCGTGCGCGACATGGGCGCCGCACTGCCGCCCGCTGTTCCTGGCGCCGCTCGCTCGATGAACGCCGGCAACTGCGGCTGCGCGCTGCGCTCGACCAGTACCGGGCGCCAACTTTGGCCGCCGTCCAGCGTGCGCAGCACCCCCCCTGCGGCTGCGCGTGCCCAGCCAGCCCTGGGCGTGACCATGAGCACGTGCGATGGCGCATTCGATTCCGCACCCACAGCCTGGCGATAGACAGGAGATGGCAGGCGCGGCAGACGCAACGAAAGTCCTGTGCTCCGCACGAGCCAGGCGCCCGCATCGACTGTCTCCGCAGGTGCGCCAAGTTCCACCGCCGCCATCTCTGCAACGAAGATCCAGTGTCCGCCACCATCGTGGGTTGCATACCGAGCGACGCGCGAAGACATGGGGGTCGTGGTCACCACAGTGATGACGCCGTGACGTCCATCTGCGGTAAAATCGGGAAGAGCATGGCGCCGGCCACCCGGTGCTGCATCGTCGATATAGGGCAGTGACTCTGCCGTCCAGGTACGCCCCCCGTCGTCGGTTCGGTAGAGCGTGTCATCGTTGGGGCCGCCGGTCGTCCAGCCGGTTGTGGTGGACAAGAAGTAGACTTGCCCGCCACCTGGGAGAGTGCGTCGCTGCCAGGTCACACCACCATCTTGCGTGGCGAAGAGCGTGCCCAGGCTGAAGTTGCTGCTGGTCAATTGGCGCACAGCCAGCCAGCCGGTCGTGCGGTCCAGCCAGTGCATACTGACGGCGCTGGCGCGGCCTGCCGGCTCATTAGCAGCAAAGAGCTGCTGTTTGTACATCTGCCAGCGCTGCCCGCCATCGACCGTCGCAGCCCATGTCACCATACCGGGCGTGTCGTCTGCGGCCACCAGCCAGCCCGTGTCGGCGTCGATAAACATTGCGCCGGCTGGCCGTTGCAGCGCCATTGCCGGCGGTGCGGCCACCCCCCAGGTAGTGCCGCCATTGCGAGTGCGCAGCAGCGTCTCGTCAGTCAGCACCCAAGCCTCCTGTGCGGAGAGCGCGCCAAAGCTGCGAATACGGCCATCCACTACTGTCGCAGATTCCACGCTTGCTGCATGGCCAGCCAACAGCGGTGCGGCGGTGGCCAGCCCCACGAGGATGCAGAAGATCACGACCCACCCAATCGAACGCATTACCAATATCCTTGGCTGTCGCATTGTCATTGTCCTTGGTGCTTTCCGGCACATGTCCGCTGTCAATGACAAGACGTTTTACAGGCGCGGTGCATGATTCCTCACCGCTGTGCTGTCAGCGTCTCGAAGTGGCGGATGTAGCGGCGAGCCAGGTGCGGCCAGCCCAGTTCGTTCTCGATGCGCAGGCGGGAGGCGGCGCCCAGCCGGCGGCGCAGCGGCGGGTCGTCCGCCAGGCGAGCCAGCGCATCCGCCAGGGCGGCAGCATCCTGTTCGGCGATCAGCAGGCCGGTTTCCTCGTGCACGATGGCCAGCGGGTTACCTGCCACGGTCGTCCCAATGACCGGCTTACCGCAGCTCATGGCATCGAGCACGCACACGTTCAACCCATCAGCGGGTCGCGAGACGGAAGGCATGGCCAATAAATCCGCCAGATTGTAGTAACGACCAATGGCTGTTTTCGGCACATTGCCGACCCAGCGCAGCCGTTCGGCAACCCCCAGGTCCAGCGCCAGTTGCTGCCAGGCCGCCTTATCGTCCCCCTCACCGACCATCACGCCGACAACAGGCCGAGCGCGCAGGGCGGGTGTCGCCAACGCGCGGATCAGCACGTCGAAACCCTTCTTCGGCACCATGCGCCCTACGCAGAGGGCAACCACCTCTTCAGCACCGATGTGCAGTTCTGCGCGCAGGGCAGCTCCGGCCAGCGGGTCTGGGTGCAGGGCAGCCGGGTCGGTGCCGTAGATGATCATGTCGAACTTGCCCAGGTCGGCGCCGAGGGGCAACAGGGCATCGCGCAGGTCGATGCTGTTGGCAGTCAGCAGATCTGCCTGGTGCAGCGCGTAGCGTGCCAGGCTGCGAAAGAGCGGGTTGCTACGCGCCACCTGTGCGTCAGAGCCAGGGATCGAGATGACGAGCGGGATGCCTAGGCGGCGGGCCACGACTGCGGCGATGAAGCCATTGGGCAGCAGCCAGTGAGCGTGGAGCACATCGGGGCGGCTGCGGCGCGCCCCGGCCATTGTCGCCTGGATACCGCGGGCAAAGAGGGCCGGGCTGAGGGCGTACGCCTCGAGGCGCAGCGCCAGATCGGCGTGCATGGTACGCATATAACCGAGCCTGTGCAGCGAGTCC
>CAIRNL010000580.1 GCA_903879975.1 uncultured Chloroflexota bacterium
CCGCTGCCTTGCGAGACACGATGGATCGTCACGCCGACCTGTTGCGCAGTTTCGATGACCGCAGCCATGGCCGCTGGTCCCTCCACGCTGGGAATTTCGATGCGATAGTGCGCGCCGTCGGGGAAGCGCGCCGTCGATGTGGGTAGATCGTAGCGGTCGCCGTCCGGCAGGCCAAGCTCGCGCAGCAAGTGTTTGGCGGTGCTCATACAAGGTCCTCCGCGGGATTTATGGGTTGAGTATGACCGGGGATACGACATCTTGCACATGCATTCTGCCACGTGTGCAGGCACCCAGGCTCGGCCACAGGCGACTCGCCCAGCAAGGCGCGAATGGCATCGGCCGTGGCAGGTGCCAGCGGATCGGCGGGCAGGATATCCAACCGTGCTCGGCGCGAATCGTCTGGCGCCAGCACGTTGTGTATGAGCAGCCACTGCGTCGCCGCAAAGTCCTCATGCTCGAGTCCTACATCCACTGCCCATGTCAGTGGAACCCCGCGCGCAATCAACCGACGTTGCAGGCGGCGCAGGAGTGTGTCGATCCCGGCCTGCTCCTGGCTGGCCCAGACCGCTGCTGGCGTGCAGGCTTCGTCCAGGCAGAAGGCAGCCAGCGCACCGGCGGCCTCGCCGATGTTCCACTCGACTGGGTGCAGGCGGTAAGCGCCATTCGTGATATGCGTGGTGCCGATGTTTTTGCATGCGGCGAGAAGGTTGGTGCGCGTGACGGGCAGCAGCGCGCCCAGCGGAATCTGGAAGGGCAGCGTCGGTGCATAGATGCTGCGCGCGCTGCCGACGCAGTGATGCACGTCGATGTTGTACCAGCCGATACCCACGCTGTCGGGGAAATGAACGGCCCGTGCATCGGTGTTCTGTGTGCCGACCACGATCTCCTGTTCGACAATCCGCTTGCGCGCCACGATGCGGCGCGCCTCACGAATGTAGGGTGTTTTGCACAGCCCGTCCTCTGTGCCGGCAATGTCAGCGCGCAGCAGTAATTCAGGATAGCCCAGTCCCTCGCCGTCGTCGCGCGGGAGCTCCGTCTGCAAATAGTAGAGAAAACCCAGCGACAGGGCTTTTGCTTCGGCCAGCGCCCGTTCTTTCTCTGTACCGTCAACGTCGAGGAGGGTTGCCCACGGATAATCGTTGCTCTCCCAGTTGATGAGTGCAATGTCGGTCAGTGGGCACGACGGATCGAGCAGACGCCCATCGCGCACGCGGCGGTAGGTCCAGAAGGGTGGGTTGCCGGTGATACTGCGCGCGAAGAAGCGAAAGGGATAGGGCGAGCCGTCAGGCTTGCGAAGGGCGAGCGTGTAGGGGCGTCGGTCACGCAGGGCTTCATAGCCGGCGGGCTTGTCGATGACATGGCGCTCACCGGGGCGGAACTCAACGAAGAAACAGTAGGTGAAGCCTTGCACCGTTGTGGCGCTGGCCATTGTCTCGGCCTGAGGTTCACCCGTCTCTGCCTGTGCCTCGGCGCCGGTCGTGTAAGCCGTTCCTGTCAGCGGGAGTAGGTCGCCCAGATCGGTGGCATCCAGAAAGTAGGCAGCTTCGACGCTTGTCTCTTGGCCATCAGTTCCTGCTAGCGTGACCGCCTGCACGGTTTCTCCCGTCACGGTGGCGGCCACCGGGCGGTGATGTAGCAAGAGCGTCAGCCTGCCGGCGTCGACATGGGGTTGGA
>CAIRNL010000581.1 GCA_903879975.1 uncultured Chloroflexota bacterium
CAAACCGCCGACCAACAACACCAGGGCACCGATATAGTAATTCCAGCCGTCGGATATCCAATAGAGATTGGTGGTGCTCTGCAGGAGTGGCTGCCAGGGCTGGCCATAGGTGGGAACGACGCCTACGTACTGCAGGCCAACGTAGAGTAGCGCAGCCAGACCGACGAATCCGAGGGCAACTCCTGTAATCCAGGCAGAGCGGCGCAGCCAACGGCCTGGCCCAACGACAGTTGCAGCGCCGACTAACAAGATCAACGCCGGGCCTATCGGCGAGAAGAGCAGCGACATCAAGGTGTTCACAAAGCGCGATTGTACCACAGCACAGAGTGCTCCGAAAACGAAGCCGGGAAACTGGGCGCTCGAATCATGCGTCGTTCTGTTGGATAGCCAGGTCGGTTGTCGTGTAAATCTCCTCCAGTGTCGCACCGCGTGCATGCTCGATCCGCTCCAGTCGCTTCTGGAATTGGCTCAGCGCATAGTGGGCGAACTCCGATTCTTCCAGCCCGAAGGGCATGGCATCATAGCGCCCAAAAGTGTCGGCGATGACCCCGAGCGCTGACGGCAGCAGTTCGTTCATGGTTCTCTCGGCAATATCCCATAGGGCCGCATCCTCGGCTAAGAGCCGCGAGATGAGATAGATGCCATATGCAATGTGGCGGGACTCGTCCTGTTTGAGCAGGCGGATGCCCTGCCTCTGCCCCGGCAGAATTCCGTTGCGCTCCAGGGCGGTGAAGTATGCATGATAGCCGGTCTCTGCCAGCACGCCCTCAACGATCATGTTGTAGGTGACCGAAGCTCGAACCTGCGCTGCAGGCGATCGGTCGGTAAGGAGCGCCTGCAGCGCAGCCGGCAGCGCGGTGTAGATGATCTCGCTGTAGCTGGGCGTGTGGAAGTGGGTGAGGTCCATCCGCACACCGGCAACCTCGTCGAGAAAGCGACGGAAGAAATCGGTGTGCTTGGCTTCCTCAAAAAGGAATGTGGTCAGGTACATCTCCTCTTCCAGCCGCCCTTCTGCGGCAATGGTCAGGATGAGGGGCAGGATGTCGGCAGTGACGGCTTCCTCCCCAGCCTGAAAGAGGGATGTCAGATGCAGCAATACCTCGCGTTCGACTGCATCCAGCTGTTGCCAGTCGGCCACGTCTTGGCGGAAGTCGATGTCACTCGGATTCCAGATGCCATAGCGCTTGGCCTTCTCAAACAGGCGCATGGGCGGCGTATTGCGCTTCAAGCCGGCCATGCTGGTCGTGACAAAGGGAGGATGGGTTTGAATGGTGTTGGACATAGATCAATCTGGAAGGGAATCCGTTGGACGAATGTTGCGCCGATAGCATGCTTGGCAACGAGCAGTATCGCTTTGCCGGAGCGGCAGCGCAAGTTTTGCAGGCGTTCGCTAGATCCACTGCACATTCTCGTAACTGTAAGCGCTATTCTTTCCGCACCCTGTCGTTGCGCTATACTGTGCATATGGCTGAACACAAAACACTTAGGGAGCGGGTGCTGGAACGCTTCTTCGCTGTTCCCTCCGTGGCGCAACTCTGGGCGCGGCGATTGGCAAAGCAGCAGCTCTTGCTGCCCGATAGCGCAATTCCTTTTGCCCCGTTCACTGTACCGTTGCATGCAGCGAGCGCAGCCCTCATCACGACCGGAGGCATCCACCTGTCGTCACAGACACCGTTCGATATGGAAAACCCTGACGGCGACCCTACCTATCGTGAGATTCCTGGCGACGCTGCGCCACAGGCGATCGCCATCACCCACAAGTACTACGACCATCGCGACGCCGACGCCGATCTGAACGTGATTTTTCCGCTGACACACTTCCGTGAGTTGGTCGGACGGGGCGTGCTCGGTGCGCTGGCGCCTCGCCATTTTGGCTTTATGGGCCACATCGATGCGCAACAGGTGGATGTTTTGCGCCGGCGCAGCGCGCCGGAGGTAGCCGCTAAGTTACGCGCAGACGGCGTCGATTTTGCCTTCCTCACGCCTGCCTGAGGACTCTGTAATCGGTCCGTGGGACTGATCGCGCGCTCGCTGGAATCTGCTGGTATTCCGACCGTCAGTATCTCGATTACACGTGACCTGACGGAGGCAGTCGGGGTGCCGCGCGCAGTTTTTGTCAAGTGGCCCCTGGGCCATCCGCTCGGTGAAGCACATGCCACACTTCAGCAGCGCACGCTGATCTTTCGCAGCCTGTCGCTTCTTGTCAGCGCCGGCAAGCCGGGGATCATCGATGATCCCGGCTACCGTTGGCGCCGCGAGACCTATACTGAGCCGGACTGGGCGCAACTGAAGTGAGGGGACTTCGAAACCAGGATTTTCGGGCACGGCCGCTGCCGAGAGGGCGAACTTGCACAATCTTGGTTTCTATCGACTTGCGTTTCATATCGACGCGGACAATCATCATCACGACGGTTTGATCGCCAGGAACGAAACTCATGAGCCAATCACCGCGCAAGACGACGCCGGCGAACAGCAACGTCAAGCCGCCCCTTTCGTGGAAAGGTGTGCTCTTTGCCTTTGCCGCCAATATGTTGCTGGTGACTGTGGGCACCAGTTTGGTGCAGGCGCTGCGCCTCTCCATCGAATTCGAGACAATCGCTACACTGGCTATCCCCATGCTCACGGGCGCGTTGACAGCAATCTACACCGGGCAGCGTGGGGCGATGCATGCCTTTCTCGGTGGGATGCTGAGCGTATTGCCGCTCACGTTTTTCATCTTTGGCGGCGCGTGGCAGCCGGCACTCTACGCCGGCGCATTCTGCACCATCGGCGGGGCATTGGCCGAGATCGTGCTGCGCCGCCGCACTGCTGCCTGATGCCCCACGATCCGTTGAAAAACTGCCAGCTGCTATCAACCTGCTCAATCGGATAGAACGCACCTGCTCTTTCGTTCGATGCGAAGCTCCCCGATGGTAGGGTAGGATGCCAGTCATGCTGGCTGATGCGAGCACTGGTGCAGTGCAGAATGGAGAGAGAGGATGCATGGGTGGTGGCAGTATGTTTCATTTGATGACAGCAAGAAGCAGCGTCCAACTGTAGACAGACAACTTCTGCGCCGTGTCTTTCGTTATGCGCGCCCGTATCTGCCCGCCATTCTCATCGTACTTGGCGCCATTATCTTCACGTCGCTGCTTGGGCTGATCCCCCCGCTCATCTACCGAGCGCTCATCGACCACGTGCTGCCCAATGGCGATCTGGTGTGGCTCAATCTGTTCGCCATCGCCCTCTTTGCTGTGCCCTTGCTCAGTGGGCTGCTCGGCGTTGCGCAACGGCGCTATAGCGCACGCGCCGGTGAAGGGATCATTTACGATCTGCGTAACCAGATGTTCAACCACCTGGGACGTATGTCTATGCGCTTCTTCACCAACACCAAGTCCGGTGAAATTGTCTCGCGTTTCAACAGTGACGTTGTGGGCGCACAGAATGCTATTACGGGCACCATTCCCGAGATCCTGACCAATCTCATCACGCTGGTTTCCACCCTGGTGGTCATGCTCTCGATTGAGTGGCGGCTAGCGCTGCTCTCGGTCGCCGTGCTGCCGTTTTTTCTGCTGCCCGCGCGTCGCGTCGGCCTGATCCTGCGCAAGATTCGCCGCCAGGCGCTCGAATACAATGCTGACATGAGCAGCCAGATTACCGAGACGCTCACGGTGAACGGCGCATTGCTCATGAAGACTTTCAGTCGGCTGCCGGATGAAGAGCGACGCTTTCGCACCATCAGCGCCAACGTACGGGATATCGGTGTGCGCCGGGCGGAGGTATCGCAGCTCTTTTTCATGGGGCTTGGGCTCGTCGGGGCCATTGGCGGCGCACTGGTGTACTGGGTAGGTGGCTTCATGGTGATTGACGGCTCGCTCACTGTCGGGACGATTGTCGCCTTCACCGCCTACCTGACCCGTCTCTACGGGCCGCTGTCGGCGCTCACCTATGTTCAGGTGGAATTCGTCACTGCGCTGGTGAGTTTTGAGCGCGTTTTCGAGTACCTGGACATGCCTCTTGAGATCCAGGATGAAGCCGACGCGCTGGAACTGGGCACTGTCGAGGGGCGCATCTGCTTCGACCACGTCTGGTTCCAATATCAGGGACAGCCAAGCGGTGAGACGCTGGAGGGCGAGGAAAGGGAGGCTGAAAACGCAGGAAACGGCAATGGAAACGCTGCCGCAGCAGAATCTGGTAAGGTGCATCGTCTTGCACTTCAAGATATCACGTTTGACATCGCACCAGGAACGCTGACCGCACTCGTCGGCCCAAGCGGCGCTGGCAAGACGACGATCACGTATCTGCTGCCGCGCCTCTACGATCCAACCGCCGGTCGGATTACGATCGACGGCCACGATCTACGCAGCGTGACACAGGAGTCGTTGACACGCCAATTGGGCATCGTGACCCAGGAGACTTTCCTGTTTCATGACACCATCCGCGCCAACTTGCTCTATGCCCGGCCCGATGCCACACAGGCACAGGTTGAGGCAGCGTGTAAGGCGGCCAACATCCATGCCATGATTGCCGCGCTGCCCAAGGGCTACGACACGCTTGTCGGCGAGCGCGGCTATCGACTTAGCGGTGGCGAGAAGCAGCGTCTGGCGATTGCCCGCGTCATCCTCAAAGATCCGAGAGTCCTTGTCCTGGATGAGGCAACCTCGCACCTTGACTCGCAGAGCGAAGCGTTGATCCAGTCCGCCCTAGAGCCACTGCTCAAAGGCCGTACGAGCGTTGTCATTGCCCATCGCCTCTCCACGATTTTAGCCGCAGATAATATTTTGGTGGTAGACAAGGGACAGATCGTAGAGCAGGGCACTCATCGCGAGTTGATGGCACAACAAGGACTCTACGCAGTTCTCTACGAGACACAGTTCAGCGATCAGGCCGTGACTGCTCCCGATCTGCTGGAAAGGGCGCGCTGAAGAAGGCTGTTGGTGCGAAGGAAAGGTCGAGAGAAACCAGGAGTTTGTAGGTTCGCCCTCTCGGCAGCGGCGGTGCCTGAAAATTCTGCTTTCTCAATCCCATCACTTCAGTAGCGGCTCCGTACCTCAACTTCGCCACCCTGTATGTGCCACTGCGTAATTCCACCGATCAGATTGTAGGCGTCGAAGCCCTGTTGTCCCAGGAAATAGGTGACGCCAAATGAACGGCTGCCGTGCGCGCAGAAAACAACGATGCTGCGGTCGCGTGGCAGCGCTTCCAACTGCTGCGGAATGTTGTTCATTGGAATGTGCAGGGCATTGGGGATACGCACCTGGCGCCATTCGTACAACTCACGCACGTCAAGCAGCAGTGGCGGCACATCGCTTTGCAGCGCAGTCAGTACCTGGCCGACCTGCCATTCTGGTACACGAATCTCCTCGGGGTCTGGATCATCGACCCGAGGGGCAACGTTGCTCGGCGGCGGCGCTGTTCGAGTAAAGAGATTCTTGACTGTGTTGATAAGGCCCATCTGCAGCTCCGATGAACTGGTTGAATGCAAGGCGGCGTGATTCCCTACTGTTGAAATCATACGCGCCTCACCCGTACGCTTCGGTACGTACTCTTCCCAATCGCGCCGACCAACGCCCGATGATCTGCAACCGTATCCAAAATCACTAGCCATCCTTTCTGCCATCTGGTAAAATTGCGATGACAAGTATCAGTAGGAGGCATCAATGAATGCAAATTGGAGTCGAAACGCGTTCGTCTACTTGCTCATCATCGTAGCAGCCGCAACGCTTTTTATCAATATCTACCGCCCGGGTGACGCGCCCAGTCAGATCAGTCTGACTCAGCTGGCCGCGAAAATTGAGGCGGGCGACGTAGAGACTGTGCTGGTCCGCAATGATGAATTACACATCGAGCTGAAAGGCGACGAGACTGCCACCCTGTCGCGGCGCGAGGGCAACGTGCCCATAACCGAGACGCTCATCGGGCTCGGCGTTACCTCGGAAAAACTGGCAGCAGTCAACATCAAGTATGAGGCGCCAGGCAACGCGACCAACTGGCTCTCGCTGCTCGTCAATCTGTTGCCGCTCATCTTTATCGGTGCTCTCTTTTTTATCCTCTTCCGCCAGACACAGGGCAGTAATAACCAGGCGCTCTCATTTGGTAAAAGTAAAGCGCGTGTTTTCACCGGTGATAAGCCGACCGTGAAATTCGATGACGTTGCCGGCGCTGACGAGGCCAAAGAAGAATTGAAAGAGGTCGTTGAGTTCCTCAAGGAACCACAGAAATTCGCCGCACTCGGAGCGCGCATCCCCAAAGGCGTGTTGCTGGTCGGTCCCCCGGGTACGGGGAAGACGCTCATGGCCAAAGCCGTCTCCGGTGAGGCAGGTGTGCCCTTTTTTAGTATCTCTGGCTCCGAGTTCGTAGAAATGTTCGTCGGCGTTGGCGCCAGTCGCGTGCGCGATCTCTTCGAGCAGGCCAAACGCAATAGCCCGTGCATTATTTTCATCGACGAGATCGATGCCGTGGGACGTTACCGTGGCACTGGACTGGGCGGCTCCCATGATGAGCGCGAGCAGACGCTCAACCAGATTCTCGTGGAGATGGATGGCTTTGGCACCGATACCAACGTGATCCTGATCGCGGCTACGAACCGCCCTGATATTCTCGATCCAGCCCTGTTGCGCCCCGGCCGTTTTGACCGCCGCGTTACGATGGATCGCCCCGACGTCAATGGCCGGCGTGCCATCCTCGATGTACATGTCAAGGGCAAGCCCATCGAACCGAACATTGACCTGGATAGGATCGCACGCCAGACGCCTGGCTTCGTCGGCGCCGACTTGGAGAATGTGGTCAATGAGGCCGCCATTCTGGCAGCGCGACGCAACAAGCGCGCCATCAGTATGGGCGAGTTGCAAGAAGCCGTTGAGCGTGTCGGCATGGGCGGCCCAGAACGGCGCAGCCGCCTGATGACATCACAAGAAAAGAAGGTTGTCGCTTATCACGAGGCCGGCCATGCCGTTGTCTCGCGCTTGTGTGAGCACTCTGACCCGGTGCAGAAGATTACGATTGTTCCGCGCGGCAGTGCAGGCGGCTATGTCTGGCGTGTGGCCGAGAAGGATCGCCTCATGGCCAAGCGCAATTACTTCCTGGACAATATCGCAGTGGCGTTGGGGGGCCGAGTGGCCGAAGAACTGGTCTTTGGAGATGTCTCCAATGGGGCAGCCATGGATATCCAGCAACTCACTCAGATGGCTCGTTCCATGGTGACGCGCTACGGTATGAGTGAGAAAATGGGACCCCTCCAGTTCGGCCAGCAGGACGAACTGGTGTTCCTGGGCCGTGACCTGGCAGAACAGCGTGACTATAGTGAGGAAGTGGCCGAGGAAATCGACGGCGAGGTTCACCAACTGGTAGATGCAGCGTACGCCCGCGTGCGCAAGCTGCTGAACGACAACAGCGCGAAGCTGCATGGCGTCGCCAATGCACTCCTTGAACGGGAGACGCTCAGTGCCGAAGAGTTTGAAGAGGTCTTCAGCGCAGCGTGAACGGCCGTTGCCCGCAAACCGACTTTTTTGTAGCCGATGCACGCACCGCATCGGCTTTTTTCTGCTTCATAGCGCCGTGCTGATCAGCCGCGTGTCACCATGATCACGCCGGCGACGATGACGAAGACCCCGGCCCAGCGCAGCGCGCTCACCTGCTCGCCAAGCAAGAAGGCGCTGACCAGGGTGATCAGCACGTAGCCCAGACTCAGGGCAGGATAGGCATAGCTCAGCTCGACGCGGCTCAATAACACGAGCCAGAAGACAGTGCTGAATCCATAGGTCGCCACGCCGGCTAGCACGAAAGGGTTCAGCACTGCCTTGCTCAGGCTCTGCACGATGGCATCCAGATCGCCCGTGATGGCACCGACGCTGGCCATGCCGCGCTTCATCATCAGCTGGCCAAAGACATTGAGCGACACGGTTGCCAGTAGCAGGATCAACTGTTTCATTCGATTGACTCCGCAGGTCCAATAGCGTTACCTTTCGCACGGCATCAGGCCGTCAGGTTTCGGCGCAATTCTATTATTGTAATCGACGCTTTCTAGAGGCGCGAAGTTGGCGTCGTTCCATCAACCACATTCAGCCGAAGGAAAGGTCGCTAGAAACCAGGATTTTGCAGGTTCGCCCCTCTCGGCAGCGGCGCTACCCGAAAATGCTGGTTCCGCTCAACACCCCAAGCATGAGAACCAGCCCTGCCAGCCAGTATCGACTGCTTCCAGGCGCCGTAAATCTGTCAGACACGGCGATGCTCCTGCTTCTAGGATGACGCCCTGACTGGACGTCGGTAGCATAGGTGGACGATGAGCTGATCAGCGCCGGCAGGTACCAGTGCATATCGCACCAGGTTGCTTTGGGCGTTTGACAAACTCGTC
>CAIRNL010000582.1 GCA_903879975.1 uncultured Chloroflexota bacterium
ATCTACCTGGACGCGCGCATCAATGCAGCCACGCTGCTCTCCTACCAGGAACAGCACGCCGAAGCTGCCGCGGAATTTGCGGCCGTGCAGGCTACCCTGTCGGCCCTGCTCGCCACTGCCAGCGACAGCGAACTGGTGGCTGAGCTGCGCACGCGCCTCGGCCTTGTCGGAATTGACGCAGCCACCGCCCAGGCCTATCTCGACCAGCCAGCTGCTGCTGCCGCCACACTGAAGGATGCCATCGCCCTGCTCGGCCAGCCCGAAGTACGCTACGATCGCGGGCGCGCCCACAGCAACTTGGGGCACCTGTTCACCCGCACCGGCAATTTTGCCGAGGCGCTGGGCGAGTTCGACGCTGCTACGCTCGACATCCTGGGAACGAGCGACCCGGACAGCGTGCCCGAGCGCTGGGATGGCGCCGACGTGCTCTTTCTCGACCATGCCATCGCCCAGATCGCGCTCAATCTCCTGCCGGAAGCAACGGCCAATCTCAGGCGAGCGCTAGCGCTCTTCGAGCGCAGCGGCCAGCGCTATGAACTGGGTCAGGCGCTCTACTATCGCGCGCTGATTGCGCTGCGCAGCGAGGCTATCGACGCTGCCGGCGCCTGGCTTGCACAGGCAGCGGGTCTCTTTGAAGCGCTGGCCAACGGTTACTGGCGCCAGCGTGTAGGCCAGGCTGAGGCAACTGCGCTCCTGCTGGTTGGTGATGCAGCCGGCGCGGCCAGGATACTCGACGAGTTGCTAGCGACTAGCGGCGGAGCGCCGGGCACAGTCGCTACCGACGATCTGATCAGCCGGGTCGAAGGGGCATTGCTGCAAACCCGCGTTGCCCTGGCTTTGGGCGACAGCGCCGCAGCCCAACAGTGGTCCACACAGGCAGCAGCGTGGCTGAGCACTGCTGCCAGCGGCGACGAAGCAGTGTCGCTCTATCCGCACTGGGCGCTGCTGGTTCTGCACGCGCGCGGCCAGGCTGCGCGTGCTGCGGGCGACACCCAGCAGGCTCAGCGGCTTTTCGAGCAGGCCGTGGCCGCCGTCGAGGCGCAGCGTGCCACCCTGCCAATCGAAGAGTTCCGCACCGCTTTTCTCGCCGACAAGCTCCAGATATATGCCGACCTTGTGTTATCGCTGTTGGATACGCCTGCAGCGCCGGAATCCTTGCTAGCGGACGCCTTCGCCGTAGTCGAACGCGCCCGTTCGCGCGCCCTGTTGGAACGACTGCAGGCCGCGGTCGACGAGGCAACGCTGGTGCAGAGTGCCCAGTCGTCCGAGATAGGCGAACGCCTGACCGCCACGCGTCGCCAGCTTGCCTGGCTCTACGACCAGTTATTGGGCAATGGTCCGGGCAGCCGAGGCCACGACAGCACCATCAGCGACCAGATCCGTGCGGCTGAAGCTACCTTGCAGCGGCTGGAATGGAGCGTCGCGCCGTGGCTGGCCGAGGCGGAACCTGCTACGCTCGACATTGTGCAGCAAGCCCTGAGGCAGGACGAGCAGGCGGTAATCTACTACCAGGCCGGCAACGAATGGATGGCCTTTGTGGTTGGCACCGGCACCGTGTGCCTGGTGCGCCATCTGTGTAGCGCCGGGCAGGTAGAGAGGGCGATGGCCGACCTGCGTTTTCAGTTGGGCCGTGCCGAGATTGGCGACGACTACCTAGAGCGGCACAGCGAGCGCCTGATGGCCGGTGCGCGTCGCGCGCTCCAAGAATTGCATGAGCTGTTGTGGGCGCCGCTGCGCAGGCATCTGAACGGCGAGCGGCTGCTGGTGATCCCCTATGGAGTGCTGCACCGTGCACCCTTTCATGCGTTCTGGGATGGAGCGGCCTATCTGGCAGAGGCATGCGAGATCAGCTACGCGCCGAGCGCGAGCGTGGAAATCCATCGCCGCAACCGGGCACAGCTGGCGGGCTACACATCGCTGGTAGGCTTTGCCGTGCGCGATCCGTCGATCCCGCAGGCTGAGGCCGAGATTCGGGCAGCGGGCACCTGCTTCCGGACAGCCCGGTTTTTCGTGGGCGACGCTGCCCGTCTCGATGCGCTGCGGCGCGCGGCAGGGGAGGGCGACGTCCTACACATCGCCACGCACAGCCTCTTTCGCTCGGACAACCCCTTTTTTTCGTCGCTCAAGCTGGCCGACGGCTGGATCGACGTACGAAGCATCTATCGATTGCCGCTCCGTGCAAAATTGGTTGTGCTCAGCGCATGTGAAAGCGGCGCCGTTCAGGTGCAGGGCGGCGACGAGGCTATTGGGATCGTGCGTGGCTTTCTAAGTGCCGGCGCGCAGTCGCTGGTCGTGAGCCTATGGAACGTTCACGACGCCAGTGCGGCGGCATTCATGGCCGACTTTTATCAGCACCTGCAAACTGCAGCGACGGCGCCGGCAACAGCCCTGTGCGCTGCTCAACGGCGCGCGATTGAGGCGAATCGCCATCCCTATTTCTGGGCGCCCTACACAGCGATCGGCTAAAGTAAAGGTCGATAGAAACCAGGATTTCGCCAGCTCGTCCTCTCGGCAGCGGCAGTGTCGGAAAATCCTGGTGTCTACATCCCATCACTGTAGCCCATGAGGACGAGGAAGATGACAGGCAAGCACACTGGGGCTACGCATCCAGACAAAACGGACCATCCAACGCAACGCCCAATCGCGTGCGCACTCCTTGCATTCCTCGCCGGCGCGCTGGCCACGCTGGCCGTGGTTGCCGGCGTGCACGCGTCGAGCCGTTTCAGCCTGCCCATGGGCGCCGGTGCGCCCCGTGCCTACGAGCAAGCTTCTGCCGCAGATTCGAGCGATGACGGGGATGACAGGGCTGAGGTGAAGGGAACACTGGCAACGACAGCAACTGCCTTCGCCGGCGAGTGGATCTTGACTATCGACTCGGATCGAACCGTAACTGTCGTCCTGACTGCATCAAGCGATGTTGTCAAGTTCATGAACCACCTGCCCTCGGTCGGCGACTGGATCGAAGCCAAGGGTCGGTGGATCAGTCCCGACCGGCTAGAAGCGCGCCGCGTACGGCCAGACAGGTACGAAGCAAACCAGATCATTGCAAGGCTCAAATCCGGCGTTGTGGCCGAAACGCTG